>USHR01000011.1 GCA_900554495.1 uncultured Collinsella sp. | reverse complement strand
GCGAATACGATGCTCAAGATGACGCCTGGCGCGAGGTGGATGAGCCTAAGCGCGCAGCATGGGCCACTGAGCACGATGCGCGTATTGTGCTTACACTCGCGGCGGCTTGCTTTGCTTCGGGCGCTCGCATCACACGCTGCTATGTGCAGATTGCTGCTCCCGACAGTGAGCAGGGCGAGCGCGTTGTCACAACGTATTTCTTTGGGCGCGCGGCCTATCTGGCCGATTGCGTGCCTGTCGCCAAGGATCTTGAGAGCATGGACATGGACGATATGCCGTGCAAGCGTGTGCTTGAGGCGTATGAGTCAACCGCTCCGGAGACGATTGAGCCTGCGGAGGTTCATGCTCGTCCGCGGGATGACCATCGCACGCTGCCGCCGGCGCTGCGCGATCTGCTGCTTGCCGATACGGCTGACGAGTTGGAGGTCATGGAAGAGGACGACGACCCATACGTGGCCCGTGTTGTTGAATTGCGCGAGCAGGCAAAAGTTGACCGTACAGGTGCTTTTGAAGGCTTTTCCCGTCTTGTTGAGGAGTTGGAGGCTAAGTGCGCCGTTGCCGAGCTTTTGGCGACAGGTCCGGTTCAAACGCAGTTTTGCGATAACCAGCTGGTGCGCATGGTGCTACCGGTGTTGGAAGAAGACCGCTCGGTGCGAATCCTTCGTGCGCCCGATGCGCTGTACTTTGCCCAGCACGAGATCTGCAGTTTTTACGCCGAGCAAGAGGACTTTGAACGAGCGCTGCCCGAGGTGCGCCATCTTTACGATCTGGCGCGCTCGTCCATGCAATCGCACTTTGCGCTCATCAACGTGCTTGCGCGTCTGGAGCGCTTTGACGAGATTATCGAGGTGGCGCGCCACGGCCTACGTATTGCCAGCGATCGTTCTGCAATCGGTTACCTGTTCTATCGCTTGGCGTTTGCCTATTGGAATTGTGATCAGCTCGACCTAGCGCTGGCTTGTTACCGTCTGGTGCCGCGCGGTGAGGAATCGGGCAGCAGCGCGCTGGAAGAAATGCAGGGCCTTATGAACGAGATGGGCGTCAGCGAGCCTCCGACGTTCGAGGAAGCGGTCGAGACCATCCGCAAGGCTGGACTCGAGCTGCCGCCAGTGTCCGCCGTGACGAATCAGCTTGCAGATGCCGCTGTGCAACTGGTCGACAACGGCTTCTTTTTCCTGGCACGCGGTTGCATCTTCCAAATGTGGCGCACCATGGGCAACGACGAGCTCGGCTCCCTCAACCGCTCGCTGGGGTAGGCGAAGCTTCCAAGGAGGAAAGGATGCTAGGCAATTAGAAAATTTCCTCTTGCCCATCCTTGGCTGTTTGGTTACTATAGAACGGCTGTTACGGAGAGCTGACCGAGAGGCCGAAGGTGCTCGCCTGCTAAGCGAGTATGCCCCAAAAGGGCATCTGGGGTTCGAATCCCCAGCTCTCCGCCAGTTTAACTTTAAAGAAGGGTCCCATCGAGGGCCCTTTTTTATTATCGAGAAAGGGCGCTGGGGATTCGAACCCTCAAAAAAAGGAGGCATCCTTTCGGATGCCTTCTTTCGGTGAGCGTATTGTTCTTCGAGCCTACACCTCGGGTGCTTTGGCTACGGTCTCGCTCTCTGCCGCAAGTGGGCGGTTGTCGATGCGGCGGCCCAAGCGATCGAGCTTCACGAGCAGCCATTCAATGGGATTCGGCCCCGAGCCTTCCTCGTCGGCAACTAGGTCCATGACGGCGATCTTGGTGTCGTCCTGCTTGAGCGTAACGCTGCCCACCTTGTCGCCCACATGCACCGTGCCCGAAAGATCGTCGTAGCTAACCTTTTCGGTCACCTCGCCGGCAAGGGAAAACACGGTCGCTTGCGCCGTAGGATCGGCGAGTGTGGCGTCGATCGTCTTATCCGTCCAGTCGGTTTGGCCAATGCGCGCCATAAGCGGGTTGCCGTTGGCGGTCTTTTCCTGCGTGTTGGCGATCGCGACCGTCACCTTGTGACCGTAGTACCAATTGGCAAGGGTTGCGGTATCGGTAAAGCGCTGGTCGGTGGTGGTGGAGTTCAAAACGACGGTGTAGATCTCGTCGCCATCGCGGTTGTAGGCACTCGTAAAGCAATAGCCTGCATCGTCGGTGGTGCCGGTCTTGCCACCGATGTTGCCATCTTGGCCCAGCAAATAGTTATGCGTGTCCATGGAGTGCGAATGGTCGGTGCCGTCGGCGCCCGTGACCTCGATCCAAGAATCCTCGCTCGCTACGACCTCGCGGATCGTGTCGTTTTTCATGGCCTTCTGCATCATTAGCGCTACGTCATGTGCGGTTGAGTGCATATCGCCAGCCCACTCATCAAAGTCCAGACCATGCGGGTTTTCAAAAAGCGTACCGGTGCAGCCGAGCTTCTTAGCGCGCTCGTTCATGGCCTTCACAAATGTGGCCTCGGCGTCTTTGGTCTTAGGGTCGATCTTCTTGCCCACATATTCGGCGAGCACGATGGCGGCGTCGTTGCCCGAGGGAATCATCAGGCCGCGCAGTGCCTGCTCCACGGTAAGCTCGTCGCCTTCGAGCAAGCCGGCGGTCGAATTACCCACGGTGGCTGCGGCGTTGCTTACCGTGACCTTCTCGTCCATCTTGCAATTCTCGACGGTTAGGATCGCGGTCATGACCTTGGTGATCGAGGCGATCTTGACCTGCTCATCGGCGCCACGGGCATAGTAGACGGTGCCGTCTTTGCCCATGACGAGGGCATTGGTCGCATCGATATCGGGCAGGTTTTCGGCCGTGATGCCGCGCGCATCGGCGGTTTTGCCGCAAACATTGTCGGTCGTGAGCACTTGGGCGCCGGCGACGGTGGGCACGCCAGCGGCAAGGGCGATAGCGCAGACAAAGCCGGCGGCAAGCTGGGCTGAGCGCTTTGCAAAAGAGGTGAGGGACTTCACGGATTTCGCTTTCGACGGGATGGTCTCTTCTGGAACTAGAGTATATCGTTTGCCGGCGTCGGCGATCATCGCGTGCGTGCGTGGCCCACATCCGCGCCCGAACGGGCACAAGGGTGCTTAAGGCCGACTTAATCACCCACGCTTGTTGTGTGTGGCATGCGTCGCCTCGGGCATAATGGAGCGCGAGAGGAGCACGCATGAACGAGCGCATTTTGGTAGTTGATGACGAAAAGGCCATCGCCGACTTGGTTGGTATCTACCTTACAAAAGAGGGCTTTGATGTCCAGATTGCCTATAGCGGGGCCGATGCGGCCAAGGCAATCTTGGAGCAGGAGTTCGATCTGGCGCTGCTGGATGTCATGCTGCCCGATATCGATGGGTTTGAGCTGCTGCGTACGATCCGTTCCAGCCATACCTATCCCGTGATCATGCTGACGGCGCGCGATGCCCAGCAAGACAAGATCGAGGGTCTTTCGCTTGGCGCGGACGATTACGTGGTTAAGCCGTTCCGTCCGCTGGAGCTCATCGCGCGCGTGCACGCTCAACTTCGCCGCTACACCAGCTACGGTAGCCGCGCACAGGCGGCCGAGTCGCTGACCCTCCAGCTCGACGGCCTGGAGATCAACCGCGATGCTCGTTCCGTGACAGTGGACGGTTCACCGGTTCGCCTCACGCCCATCGAGTATTCCATCTTGCTGTATCTGGTCGAGCATCGCGGCAGCGTGGCGGCCGTGGAGGACCTGTTCCGCGCGGTGTGGAACGAGGACTTTATGCCCGGCTCCAACAATACGGTGATGGTGCACATTCGCCACCTGCGCGAAAAGATCGGCGACGACGCACAAAAGCCGCGCTTTATCAAAAACGTCTGGGGCGTCGGCTACATAATCGAATAGCGCCTTTGATGGTGGGGAAGTGGATATGACAAAAGACGATAGGCAGGCATTCGAGGTGCCCGATCGACTCTTTGAATACGTGAGGTCGGTCGTCGACAACCGCGCGCTTGCAACGGTGCTGCTCTTTTTGCTGAGCCTGCTGCTGATTGGCATCGATAACATCGCCGGAATCTTGGCGGTGCTGCTTATCGGCTTTTTGCTGATCGATCGATTCGAAATCGTTCGCCGCTGCGTGGTGATTGGCGGCGCCGCGTGGGCCATGACGTTGGCGATTGGCGCCATGGCGCTCGGCGGCATTGAAGGGCCGGTGCTGTTCGATGCCGGCTTTGTATTCAACATGCTTGGCTTTGTGCTGGCGCTTGCCGTGTGCGTGCTGTTCTTGTGCGGCCGCGCCCTGTACTACCAGGGCTACGAGCAGGGCGAGCAGCATGCCGATTGTGTGCTGGCCGCTCGTATTCAAGATCGCCTGATCGATCACCCCGACACCTGGGACAACATCGACGGCGACTTCTTGGAGGCCGAGGGCGCCCTTAACCGCGTGCGTGACCGTGAGCGCAAGGTGCAGCAAGCTCTGCGTGACGAGTCGCATCGCAAGGACGATCTGGTCACGTACTTGGCACATGACCTGCGCACCCCGCTTGCCAGCGTGGTGGGCTATCTTTCGCTGCTGCAAGAGGCTCCCGAGCTGCCGGTTGAGCAACGTACGCACTTTACGGGCGTGGCGCTCGACAAGGCGCACCGGCTCGATGCACTCATCGAAGAGTTCTTCGATATCACGCGCTTTGACTTCCACGATATCGTGCTCACGCGCGGCTATGTTGATCTGGGGTTGCTGCTGGCTCAGGTGACTGACGAGTTCTATCCCATCCTCAACGAGCAGCATAAGGAAGTCCAAGTTGATATTCGCGAGGACCTGACGGTGCTCGTGGATGGCGACAAGATGGCCCGCGTGTTTAACAACATCATGAAAAACGCCGTCGCCTATAGCTATGAGGGCTCGACTATCACGATCGAGGCCGGGCGCCAAGACGATGGCGGCGTGCGCGTGCGCTTTATCAATCAGGGCGATCCTATCCCTGCGGCTAAGCTCAAGGTGATCTTTGAGAAGTTCTATCGCCTGGATGCGGCGCGTGCGACCAATCGCGGTGGTGCCGGTCTGGGCCTTGCTATTGCCAAGGAGATCATCGCGGCACACGGCGGTACCGTTGCATGTGAATCGACGCCCGAACACACGATATTCACCATCGAGCTGCCCGCCGCATAGCCAGCGTGCCCTTACAAACACTTGACAATGCGCTCACGTGCATATGAGCCGCGATTTCTACTATCGATACTGCTGAATTGATATCGATGTGGAGGTATGCGGTATGACGGCTGCTGCGGCTGTGGAGCCCACGGAGCTTGAAGAACTCATGAAAGCGCAGGCCGAGGCCGCGTACGAGCGCGAGGTTGGGGATGCGACTCGCCCCACGGCAGAGGATCTTGCCGCCTCGCCGACGCGCATCGACGTCGAGGGCCTCGACCTGTTCTATGGCGACCATCATGCGCTCAAGGACGTGAATATCAAGATCCGCGACAAGCAGATCACCTCGTTTATCGGGCCTTCGGGCTGCGGAAAGTCCACGTTGCTGCGCTGCTTTAACCGCATGAACGACGGCATCAAGGATTGCCGCATCGAGGGCAAGATTGCGCTCGATGGTCAAGATATCCTGGGCGATTACGACATCTGCCGTTTGCGCCAGCGCGTGGGCATGGTGTTTCAGCGCCCCAACCCGTTTCCCATGAGCATCTACGACAACGTCGCCTACGGTCCTCGCGGCATGGGAGTGCGCGACCGCGTCGTGCTCGACGAGCTGGTCGAAGACTCCCTGCGACGCGCCGCCCTGTGGGACGAGGTCAAGGACAAGCTCAAAGAATCGGGTCTGGGTCTTTCGGGCGGCCAGCAGCAGCGTCTGTGCATCGCCCGTGCGCTGGCCGTGCAGCCCGACATTCTGCTGATGGACGAACCGACCTCGGCGCTCGACCCCGTATCGACGCTGGTGGTGGAGCAGCTGGCCTGCGAGCTCAAGGAGACCTGCACGCTCGTGGTCGTGACGCACAACATGCAGCAGGCCGCGCGTATTTCCGATTCGGTCGCGTTCTTTTTGCTGGGTGAGCTGGTGGAGCACGCGCCCACCGCGCAACTCTTCAAGAATCCGACTGATCCGCGCACGGCGGATTATTTGACGGGCCGTTTTGGCTGATACCATCTAGTACAGGCACCTTTAGGGTTAAGATGCGGTCATGCCGGCCGCAGAGGGGTTCAACATGATCTATTACGTCGAGGACGATGACAACATCAGGGATTTGACGGTCTACGCACTGCGCAAGCAGGGAATCGAGGCCGAGGGCTTTTCGTGCGATGGCGAGTTTAAGGCCGCCGTGGCGCGACGGGTGCCCGATGCTGTGCTGCTCGACATCATGCTGCCCGATACCGATGGCTTGGCGATTATGCGTCGACTGCGTGCCGATCGCCTGACGGCGACGGTGCCCATCATGATGCTTACCGCCAAGGATACCGAGCTCGACAAGGTGATGGCGCTCGATGGCGGTGCCGACGATTACCTGACTAAGCCGTTTTCGCTCATGGAGCTCGCCAGCCGCTGCCGCGCACTGCTGCGTCGCGGCGGCATGGTCAAACAGGCAAGCGATGTGCTCAGCGTGGGCGACATTGTGCTCTCGCCCAGCCATCGTGAGGTGACTGTTGCCGGCGAGTCGCTTAAGCTCACCCTGCGCGAGTTCGACCTGCTCGAGTACCTCATGCGCAAGCCCGGCGTGGTCTTTACCCGCGAGTCGTTGCTGCAGAGCGTGTGGGGCTGGGACTTCGACGGCGGTTCGCGCACCGTTGACGTGCACGTGCAGACGCTTCGCCAAAAACTGGGCGAGCATGCCGGCGCCATCGAGACCGTGCGCGGCGTGGGCTACCGCTTGGCCGAGCCTTCTGCCGGTGATGGTGCCGAAGGTGACGACACCGCGGCCACCGCATCGGAGGAGTAACCCGTGGTCTTCGCCCCCCAGGGAAAACATACGCTGTCGCACCGCGTTTTTGTGACAATCTTTGTCTGCGCCATGGCGGTTATCGTGGCGTTTACGGTGCTGGGCGCGTTCTTTGTGCAAAACACCTTGGCGGATGCCACGAGTGCCAACCTGGCGCAGGAAACCGAGCTCATTGCTGCCGCCCTCGACGAGCAGCAGGAGCCCATCCCGTTCTTGCGTAGCCTCGATCGCGAGGACTTGCGCATCACGCTGATTAACAAGGATGGATCGGTTGCCTACGACAACGAGGCGTCGCCTTCCATACTGCCCAACCATGGCGATCGCCCCGAGGTCATCGAGGCCTTTGAGAGTGGTTTGGGTTCCGCGGAGCGCGCAAGCTCTACGCTCGACGAGATTATGCTGTATCGCGCCGTCGCCCTTGATAACGGCCAGGTTGTCCGCTTGGCGCAGGCCCAGCCTGGCGTTGCGGCGATTTTGCTGTCGATGGTGGCGCCGATGCTGCTTATCGCAGCAGCGGGTGCGGTACTCTCGTTTTTTATGGCGCGCCGCGAGTCCCGTGCCATCATCGCGCCGTTGCAAGAGGTGGATTTGGACCACCCACGCCGTAGCTATGAGCACGCCTATGCCGAGATGGTCCCCATGCTTGAGCGTATCGAGTCACAGCGCCAGGAGCTCAAGCGCCAGATGGCGGTGCTAGCGGACAACGACCGTATGCGCCGCGAGTTCACGGCGAATATCACCCATGAGCTCAAGACGCCGCTTACGGCGATTTCGGGCTATGCCGAGCTCATCGCAAACGGCATGGTCGAGGGCGAGGACGACCTGCGCAACTTTGGCGGTCGCATCTATCGTGAGGCGGGCCGCTTGGCAGCGCTTGTCAACGATATCCTTACGCTGTCTAACTTGGACGAGGCCGAGCGTGCAACTGAGGGCGAGGCGGTGCCCATTGGGTCCACGGAGCCTATTGAGCTCTCGCGTGCCATCTACGCGGTTGAGCAGCGTCTTGAACAGGTCGCCCGTCAGGCGAATGTGACGATAAGTCATGAGACCAAGCCTGTGGTCATCGAAGGCGTGTCGCGCTTGATTGACGAGCTCATCTATAATCTGGCAAGCAACGCCATCCGCTACAATCGACCCGGCGGTGCGGTTACGCTGCAGTGCGGCACCAACGACGAAGGCCATCCGTTCCTTGCGGTCGCCGACACGGGAATCGGTATCGCGCCTGAAGAACAGGGCAAGGTATTTGAGCGGTTCTATCGCGTGGACAAGAGTAGGTCCAAGGCACGCGGGGGAACCGGTCTGGGGCTTGCCATTGTCAAGCATGCGGCCCTGTATCATCACGCCACGCTCGATTTGTCGAGCGAGTTGGGCGTGGGAACCACCATTACGGTGACGTTTCCCATACAGCAGGACGAGCCATTCGCATAGCGATACAACATAGATATTGATGTAGACGCCGCATTTGACTTTCGGGTGCGGCGTTGTTGTGCAATTTTACGATTGCTTCCGTCATTTTTACAGGAGAGCCTGTTTCTTATGTATAGAGTTTGGTCTCGGTAAAAAGATGCGATAACATACGGACAGTTTTGTCAATCCGAACTGGGGAAATGAAAGGCAAGCTGCATGACCCTTCTCGAACTGTTCCAGCTGCTCAAAAAGCACCTTAAGCTGGTCATCACCCTTCCGGTGGTCTGCGCGATCGCCATGGGCATCGTGTCCTTTGTTGCGATGGACAACACCTACACCGCGACGACGAGCATGTACATTCTCGCCAAGACCGACGATAGCGGTCAGATGAGCTATAACGATCTCTCGGCGAGCCAGATGCTTTCCAACGATATCGCCACGCTGCTGGATAGCGATAGCGTTAAGAGCGGCGCCGCCAATGAACTGGGCCTCACCGATCTGGATGACTACAAGGTGTCTGTTTCCTCCGAGACCACCACGCGTGTCATTACGCTTTCGGTTACCGGCACCGATGCCAAGGAGACGGCTAAGGTCGCAAAGGCCATGGCCAGCTCGGTGAGTACGGTCGCTCAGAACGTCGGCGCTGCCCAGAGCATCAACGTTATCGACGAGGCTAAGACCCCCGAAGTCCCCAGTGGTCCCAAGCGTATGCTGTACGTTGCTGTCGCGTTCCTCGCTGGCATCTTTATCGCAGTTGCCTATGTCGTTTTGGCAGACATGCTCAATACCCGTATCCGCGGTGCCGAAGAGGCAGAAGAGCTCCTGGGCATTCCCGTTGTTGGCCGAATTCCGGCTATGAAAGGTGGTAAATAGGCATGGCTAAGGCAAAGAACACCGACAAGCTCGTTGTACAGAATGCCGCCAAGACCCTTCTGGCCAACATCCGCTTTGCGAGCGTGGACGACCCCATTCGCACCATCACCGTTACCTCCTCGATTCCCAACGAGGGCAAGTCTACGGTTTCCATTAACCTTGCTCAGGCAATCGCCACGAGCGGCAAGTCCGTGCTCCTGGTCGAGGCCGATATGCGCCGCAGGTCCCTTTCCGATATGCTCGGCGTTCGTTCGCGCGGCGGACTCTATGCGGTCCTTTCCGAGCAGATCTCCATTGACCAGGCAATTGTCGAGACGGGTCAGAAGAACTTCTACTTCCTCGATGCCGAGCCGCACATTCCCAATCCTGCCGACATCATCGTCTCTCACCGCTTTGCCAAGCTGGTAAAGGCGCTGTCCGCCAAGTTCCAGTACGTCATCTTTGATGCTCCCCCGGTCGGCACCTTCATCGATGCTGCCGAGATCGCAAGTCTGACCGACGGCACGCTGTTCGTGGTGCGCGAGGACTTCACCAAGCGCGAGGAGGCGCTCAACGCCATCGGTCAGCTTAAGAAGTCCGAGAAGGTCAAGCTCATCGGTACCGTTATGAACTACTGCGAGACCGAGACCAGCGAGTACTACTACTCCTACTACACCAAGGACGGTAAGAAGGTGAAGAAGGGCTCCGACGATCAGGGGACTTCCAAAAAGGGCATCTTCACCAACCGAGCAAACGTTTAGTTGATTAAGGCTGACCTATGCGTGACATTCATTGCCATATCTTGCCGGGTGTAGACGACGGCGCCGCCGATCTCGATGAGAGCTTGGCGATGCTCGAGGCTGCCAAGCGGGCCGGTGTAACCAGAATTGTTTGCACTCCTCACTGCCGTGATCCCTATTTTGATTACGACAAGATGTGGGATGCCTTTGAGCTGCTGCGCGATAACGCTGACGGTTTTCCGCTCCAGATGGGCTTCGAGGTCAACCATCGAAAGCTCGTTGAGCTTGGTATCGATGCCGCGGAGCACTTGCATTTTGATGGAACCAATGAGTTCCTGCTTGAGCTTTCGACGCATGCCGATGCGTATGCGTTTAGAGAGTACGAGAACACGATTTACGATTTGCAGTGCCGTGGCTACCAGGTGATCATCGCTCATCCTGAGCGCTATCGTGCGGTTCAAAAGGATGTAAGCGTGGCGGAGCGCCTGGTCGATATGGGCTGCAAGCTGCAGGCTTCGGCGGACTTTATTGCCGGCGGTCGCTTTGGTCGCGAGAAAAAGCCGGCACAGCGCCTGTTCGATCAGAACCTGTACAGCTTCATCGCGAGCGATGCCCATAACGTGGGTCATTACGACTGCCTGGCGAAGGCTCGCGCGAAGTTTAGCGTGCGCGGAGCTCATTTTCGTTAAAATCTGTCCCTAACGTTCGCATTGAATGAAAGGGCAGCATGGATATCCAACTTAAGACGGGATGCTTTGATGACGCGGCGTTGGTGCGCCGCGTCGTTTTTATGGACGAGCAGGGCTACGAGAATGAGTTCGACGCTATCGACGAGGATCCGAACTGCATTCATGTGACGCTCTATGTAGACGGCGAGCTTGCCGGTTGCTCGCGCGTGTTTCCCGAAGAGCTTGAGCGCGCGGCTGATGCAGAGGCTCCGGTGTCGCCGGCGTGCGACTTGGACGAAGGCGTCGCGGCGGGGGAGACCTACATTATGGGGCGCGTCGCCGTGCTGCCGGCTATGCGTCGTCGCGGTCTGGCGAGTGCGATCGTTGAGGCCAGTGATGCCGCCGCGCGTGATGCCGGTGCCAAGCTCATTAAGCTGCATGCTCAGGAATACGTGCTACCGCTCTATGTCAAGGCGGGCTACACGCAGATTGCCCCGGTGGACTATGAGGATGAAGGCCAGCCTCATGCCTGGATGGCCAAGCGCGTCTAGGGTGGCAGCTAGGGACGTTCCTTTTCTGCCGGCAGCTGGGGACACTCCTTGGCAATTGGCGTATCGGAGCGCTCGGACATACAGTTTTTCGATACCGTGTGTATATATGCGCGCTAATGGGTTATAAAATCTAAGTCTGAACATAGCAGGTCTGCGATGCGGCTCGGGCAACCGGGCCGTTTTTTGCGGACGGGGGTAGCGCGAAAGGACTGCACATGCGTCAATTTAAGACCGAGAGCAAAAAACTGCTCGACCTCATGATCAACTCCATCTACACCAATAAGGAAATCTTCCTGCGCGAGCTTATCTCTAACGCGAGCGACGCCGTCGACAAGCTCAACTTTAAGAGCCTGCAGGATCCGAGCGTCAAGATCGACCAGGGCGACCTGGCCATTCGCGTCTCCTTTGATAAGGATGCCCGCACCATCACGATTTCGGATAACGGTATCGGCATGACCGCCGAGGAGCTCGAGCGCAACCTGGGCACCATCGCCCACTCCGGCTCCGAGGAGTTTAAGACCGAGAACGCCGAGCAGCAGGGCTCCGATGTCGACATCATCGGTCAGTTTGGCGTGGGCTTCTACTCCGCCTTTATGGTTGCCAGCCACGTAAAGGTCGTCAGCCGCGCCTATGGCGAGGATGTCGCCCATGTGTGGGAATCCGACGGTCTTGAGGGCTACACCATCGAGGACGGCGAGCGTGCCGAGCACGGTACCGATGTCATCCTGACGCTGCGCGAGAACGAGAAGCTCGATGCCGACGGCGAGGCCGAGACCTACGATCGCTTCCTGACCGAGTGGGGCCTCAAGAGCCTGATTCAGCAGTACAGCAACTATGTGCGTTATCCAATTCAGATGATGGTGTCCAAGAGCCGTCAAAAGCCCAAGCCCGAGGATGCTGGCGACGATTACAAGCCCGAGTACGAGGACTACCAGGAGCTCGAAACCGTCAACTCCATGACGCCGATCTGGAAAAAGCGCAGCCCCGACGTTGAGCAGAAGGATTACAACGAGTTCTACAAGTCCACGTTCCACGACTTTGACGATCCCGCGCGCACTATCAGCTTCCATGCCGAGGGTACGCTCGAGTACGACGCCCTGCTGTTTGTGCCGGGCCGCGCCCCGTTCGATCTGTACAGCAAGGACTACGAGAAGGGCCTGGCACTCTACAGCTCCAACGTGCTGATTATGGAGAAGTGCGACGACCTGCTGCCCGACTACTACAACTTTGTCCGCGGCGTCGTGGATTCCGCCGACGTGTCGCTCAACATCTCGCGCGAGACGCTGCAGCAGAACCGTCAGCTCAAGGCTATCGCCAAGCGCGTGGAGAAGAAGATTACCGCCGGTCTTGAGGATATGCGCGACAACGACCGCGAGGCCTACGAGAAGTTCTTTGAGAACTTTGGCCGCGGTCTTAAGTACGGCATCTACTCGAGCTATGGCATGAAGGCCGATGAGCTCGCCGACCTGTTGCTGTTCTGGTCTGCCAAGGAAGAGAAGATGATTACCCTGGCCGAGTATGCCAAGGGCATGCCCGAGGATCAGAAGGCCATCTACTACGCCGCCGGTGACTCGCGTGAGCGCTTGGCCAAGATGCCCGTGGTAAAGGGCGTGCTCGACCGCGGCTATGACGTGCTGCTGCTGACGCAGGATGTGGATGAGTTTACGTTCCAGGCCATGCGTGAGTACGTTGCCGCCGATATGCCCAAGATCTACGAGGACGATGCTGCCCGCGAGGCTGCCGAGAAGGCTGTGGCCGACGGTGCCGAGCCCGAGGTCGAGGATCGTCATCTGGAGCTCAAGAACGTCGCGACCGGTGATCTTGACCTGGCGACCGAGGACGAGAAGAAGGAGGCCGAGGACGCCACCAAGGAAAACGAGGACCTCTTTAGCGCTATGAAGGAGGCGCTCGGTGACAAGGTCGAGAAAGTTGCCGTCTCCGCGCGCCTGACCGATGCCCCCGCCTGCATCACCACCGAGGGCCCGCTTTCGCTCGAGATGGAGAAGGTGCTCCAGAAGGGACCCGAGGGCGCGCCCGACGGCATGCCCAAGAGCCAGCGTGTGCTCGAGCTCAACGCCAAGCACCCGGTTTTCGACAAGCTTGTCGCTGCCCAGAAGGCAGGCGACGCCGACAAGATCAAGCAGTACTCCGGCTTGCTCTACGATCAGGCCCTGCTGGTTGAGGGCATCCTCCCCGAGGACCCCGTTGCCTTCGCGGCGGCTGTCTGCAACTTGATGTAGTTAGGTAGTTACGCGGTTTTACCAAACCGCGTAACAGCTCGACGCTGCCCTCAGTTCCGCCGTTCTAACGAACGGCGGACCAGTCGACGCTGCGCGGGCGCCAGAGCGACAACTTGTCATTCAAAGAGGACGGCATGACCAGAAGGTCTATGCCGTCCTCTTTTCATGCCAATTTGTTCGCTCTGGCGCCCGCTCGCTGGCATTGCTAAAACATCGACGTTACCGTGGTCCAAACTAGTCGTTGGGGGCGTTTTTGTTTGACTAGTCGTTTAAGAACGTCCCCGATGCTATTTGAATTGCTAATTTGTGCGGGTTGTGGTTTTGTGACCTGCTGAAATTTAAGATACTGTACATCTGTACGTTAACTCATCTTCGTAGTATATTGCTACCCGCAAAACTCAGCACCATTATGCCGTGAGGCACTAAAGCGCCTACGTACAATGGTTGTCGATAGTACGATTCGATTCAACGACAGGATGGATGGTCCAAGCGTGAGTCTCGGCAGCAAACTATCCAACGCAAAGGTCTCCTTTGCGATCTTTAAGCGCGACATCAAGCGACTGCTTGTGAACCCCGTCGCCTTGGTGGTTACTTTGGGCGTGTGCGTTATCCCCTCGCTGTATGCCTGGTACAACATCGTGGCAAACTGGGATCCGTACGGAAACACCCAGGGCATCAAGATTGCCATCGCCAACAATGATCAGGGCACTCAGAACGACCTGGTGGGCGAGCTCAACGCGGGCGACCAGGTCGTCGATCAGCTCAAGGAAAACGATCAGCTGGGCTGGACCTTCGTCGACTCGGCGGCCGATGCCAAAGAGGGCGTCGAGAGCGGGGAGTACTACGCCGCCATCGTGATCCCCAAGAACTTCTCTGACAATCTTGTCTCGATGCTCGATGGCAATTACCGCCAGCCCAAGCTTACGTATTACGTTAACGAGAAGAAGAGCGCCATTGCGCCCAAGGTGACCGATACCGGCGCCAATACTATCGAGGAGCAGATCAATTCGGAGTTTGTCTCCACGGTGGGCGAGACCGTGGCGGGCATCGCCAAGGATGCCGGCATCGATTTTAAGGATAAGACCGCCCAGGTTCAGGATTCGTTGACGAGTTCGGTGTCCGAGGCATCCGGTACCTTGAGCGAGGTTCGCGATTCGATCAACGACATGAACACCGCTATCGACAAAACGAGCGGTGCTATCGCCTCGGCGGATGGGGCGCTGGCCGGTTTGCAGGGTCAGACGCCTTCGCTGACTCAAGCGATCTCCCAAGGCAACGACCTGTTGGGCGAAGCACGCACCACCGCGGGCAAATCGATCACCTCGCTCTCTAAGGCGCTTTCGGAGGGAAGTGTTGCACTGTCCAAGACGTCGGCTTCGGCGAACACTGCGGTCGGAAAGATGACGGGCGCTTTGACGTCTACGACCACTCGCATCGACAACTCGCTCGAATCGCTTCAAACGACAATTGACCACAACAACGCGCTGATCGACCGCCTGCAGAAGTTGGCGGACAGCGTGCCGACGGGTTCGGAGGAAATCAACGCGCTCATCGCGTCGACGATCGATACGCTTCGAGGGCAAAACGAAAGCCTCCAGGCCGTCAAGGACAATCTCTCGGCGCAGTCGAGTGCTATTGCGAATGACGCTTCGGCCGTTTCGAGCGCCAGCGACGCTATCAATACTGCAATTCAGACCGGCACGACCAACATTAGCCAGGCTCAGACGGATCTTGGTCAAAATGCGCTGCCGAAGGCTTCCAGCGCGCTCGACTCTTTCTCGGTTGTATCGGGCGACCTAACCGGTATCGTGTCGGGCCTCACGCCTACAATCGCCAATGCGCGCGGTACGCTATCGCAGCTCGATGCTACGCTCAAGCAGGCCAAGACCACGCTGTCCCAGACCGATGCCTCACTTGCCAAGGTTCAGGACAAACTTGCGACCGCTGCCAACGACATCGCGGCGCTGCAGACCTCCGAGTCCATGGGCGAGCTGTCTGATCTGATGGGCGTCGATGTCAATGACGTGGCAGATTTCATGGCATCTCCGGTTGAGTTGACGTCCAAGTCGATCTATCCGGTCAAGAGCTTTGGTTCGGGCATCGCTCCCTTCTACACTAATCTGGCGCTTTGGGTGGGCGGTTACGTACTCATCGCCATCTACAAGCTCGAGGTCGATCGCGAGGGCATTGGCAGCTTTACGGCGCGCCAGGGCTACTTCGGCCGTTGGATGCTCCTGGTGATCTTGGGCGCGCTCCAAGCCATCATCGTGACGGTGGGCGATCTGGTGATTGGCGTGCAGTGCGTCAACCCGCTGCTGTTCGTGCTGGGCGGTATCGCCATCTCGTTTACGTACGTCAACATCATCTATGCGCTGTCCACCACGTTTAAGCATATCGGCAAGGCAATCGGCGTCATTCTCGTCATCGTGCAGATCCCGGGTTCGTCGGGCATGTACCCCATCGAGATGATGCCCGGCTTCTTCCAATGGCTGCATCCGCTGCTACCCTTTACCTACGGCATCAATCTGCTGCGCGAGACCGTCGGCGGCATGTACTCGTACAACTACCTGTTCAACCTGTGCATTTTGGGCGTGTTCCTTGCCATCGCACTCTTTATTGGTCTACAGCTGCGTCCGCTGCTGCTCAACCTCAACCTGCTCTTTGATAAGCAGCTTTCCACGACGGGTATGATGATCTGCGAGTCCAATGACCTGCCGCGCCAGCGCTACTCGCTGCGCACGGCCATGCGCGTCATGCTCGATTCCGATTCGTATCGCCGCGAGCTACTCGAACATGCAGTGGCTTTTGAGCATCGTTACCCGTACTACATCAAGGGCGGCTTTGCTGCCGTGGTGGGCGTGCAGGTGCTGATCTTTGTGCTCTCGACGGTTCTCGATGTCGACAATAACGGCAAGATTATCCTGCTTGTCATTTGGATCATTTCGGTTATTGCCATCTGCGGCTGGCTGATCAATATCGAGTACATCCGCGCAAGCCTCAACACCCAGATGCGCATCTCGGCGCTTTCGGACGAGGACCTGCGCCGCGAGATGCGCGAGCACACGGCCGCCATTCCGGCTGCCCGTCGCATGTTTGGCCTGAATGCCAGCGAGCGAGGCTCTAAATCCAAGGTTCAGGCTGCCGACCAGCCCATCCACGACAATATGCACCATGTGCCCGCGAACGGGGACGACACGTTTGTGATGAATGAGGATGGCGCCCCGCTTGGCAAGCACTCAAAAGGAGGTGAGGCATAAATGAAGAACATCCTGCATCTGTTTAAGCGTGATGTCCAAAACGTGTCTCGCTCCGTAATCGGCTTGATTGTCGTGATGGGCCTGATCATCGTGCCGTGCCTCTACGCATGGTTTAACATCGCCGGCAGCTGGGACCCGTACGGCAATACCGGAAACCTTAAGATTGCCGTGGTCAATACCGACGAGGGTTACGAGAGCGACCTGATTCCCGTCGAGATCAACGTGGGCGAAAACGTTACCGCCGCTCTGCGTGGTAACGAGAACTTTGACTGGGTTGTGCTCAACAATCGCGATAAGGCTATCGACGGTGTTAAGTCGGGCGCTTACTATGCGGCCGTCGTAATCCCCAAGAGCTTTAGCTCCGACATGATGACGCTCTTCTCGACCGACGTGAAACACGCCGATATCGAGTTCTATGAGAACCAGAAAGCCAACGCCATCGCCCAGATCGTGACCGAAAAGGGCTCGAGTGCCGTTCAGAGCCAGGTTAACGAGACCTTTACCAAGACCATCACGACCATCGGTCTCAAGACGGTGTCCAGTCTGCTCGATTACATGAGCACCGACCAGGTTAGCAACTTCATCGCCAACCTGTCCTCGACGCTTGGCGACTCGGTTCAGGACCTGCAGGACATCAAGGCCAGCGCTACTTCGCTTGCGGGCATTTTGAGCTCGACCTCCGATTCGCTGACGTCGGCAGGCGGCCTGCTCAAGCAGACCGGAACTACCGAGCAGTCGGTGAAGCAGCTGATGGAGCATGCCGAGAGCGGTATCAGTGATTCGGAGCAAGCGCTCAAGGCTGCCAGCGATGCCATTGATGCCGCGATTGATGGAAGTGCCGGGTCATTCGACAACGTGTCCACCGAGCTCGCAAAGGCCTTTGACGCCGCGAACCAGCATGTCGATCTGACGGTATCGCAACTCAACGATGGCGCGGCGTCACTCAATGCACGTGCCGACGAGATTGACGCTGCGGCCGATAAGCTCCGCAGCCTTGCCGGCCAGGTGGGTAACGACAAGCTCAAGGAAGGTCTCGAGTCTGTTGCGACATCTCTTGGTGGAACTGCGGAAGAGTACCGCAACAATGCCAAGGAGCTGACGAGCATCGCGACGTCGCTCTCGGACAGCATGGCAAAGGTTAACGATGTTCGCGCCGAAACCGACCAGGCGATCGCCGACGCCAAGGCGGGCGTCTCGGGTGCCAAAATCGATTACGACTCCACGTTCTCGGCCAAGGCAAAGGAGCTCAAGAAGACCATCTCGGGCGTTTTGGATTCGCTGAACGGTATTTCGAGTAATCTGGATAATGCCGTGAGCGGCCTGACCGACGCATCCGGTTCGCTGGCAAAGGGCCTCTCCAAGGCTGCCAAGCTGGTCAACAAGGCTTCCGATCAGCTGGGCGAGGCGTCGGACAAGATCAGCGCGTTTAAGGACGAGCTTGATGGTGCCCTGATGTCGGACGACCTTGCTACGATCAAGACGATGATCGGCAATGATCCCGAGGGCCTGGCCGTGTCGCTTTCCGGCCCCGTCGCGCTCGACCGCAAGCCGGTCTATCCGATCCGCAACTACGGTTCGGCCATGGCGCCGTTCTACACGATTCTGTCGCTTTGGGTCGGCTCGATCGTGCTGGCGGCCATGATGAAGGTCTCGGTTGACGATGAGCTCATCAACGAGCTCATCCCCGTGCGCCTGCACGAGATCTACCTGGGCCGCTACCTGTTCTTTGGCGGTCTGGCCCTGCTGCAGGCAACGCTCGTGTGCGCGGGCGACATCCTGTTCTTTGGCATCCAGTGCGACGACCCGCTGCAGTTTGTGCTGGCGGGCTGGGTCGCGAGTCTCGTGTTCTCCAATATCGTCTACACGCTCACCGTGTCGTTTGGCGATATCGGCAAGGCGCTCGCCGTCGTGTTGCTGGTCATGCAGGTCGGCGGTTCGGGCGGCACGTTCCCCATCGAGATGACCGGCCCCGTGTTCCAGGCGATCTATCCGTTCCTGCCGTTCACCCACGGCATCAACGCCATGCATGCCGCCATGGCCGGTGCCTACCATATGGAGTACTGGATTGAGCTGGGCATTCTGGCGAGCTATCTGATTCCGTCGCTGGCCCTGGGTGTGGTCTTCCGCCGCCCGGTCATCAAAGCCAACGACTGGATCATCGAAAAGCTGGAGAGTACAAAACTGATTTAGCGCAACAGCGTGGTGTTGACGAAGCATCGAGGTTTACTTTGCCGACGCTTTAGCGGGCTGGATTGCACGGGCTGCTTGGTTGTTGCTACAGTAGCGGGGCGTGCCGGGGGTCCGGTGCGCCCTGTTTTTATTTGACCATGAGGCGGCACGCAGCCATACGCGTGCGGACACCACGCCCAGATTGAGTGCGAGGATGTTCCATGGCCCAATACGCTGCCAACGAAATCGAAAACATGCCCGATAGCCCTGTAGCCCGTGAGGATTTGGGCGCGGGCGGTATTCCCCGGGGCGCCGGCGCTCGCTCGCCGCTGTTCTGGAAAGTTCTGCTATTTTCGGTGGCGGTCATCTGGGGCTACTCCTTTACCACTATGAAGGGCGCGCTCGACACCATTCCGGTGTTCGAGCTGGTCTACGTTCGCTTTCTCCCGGCATCACTGGTTATGTTTGCCATTTTCCATAAGCGCATCATCGCTCATTTCAATGCCCGCAATCTGATCGTCGGGCTTGGCATGGGCGCGCTCATGTGGGGTGCCTACGGTTTGCAGACGATCGGCCTGGCGCAGACCACGGCAGGCAAAAGCGCGTTTTTGACGGGCACGTACTGCATCTTGGTTCCGTTTGCGAGCTATGTCCTAAGCGGCGAAAAGCTTACCCGTTACAACTTGGGCGCCGCGTTGCTGTGCCTGGCGGGCATTGGCTTGGTGGCGCTCGATAGCGTCGAGTTCAATGCCGGCGATGCTATTACCTTGGGCGGTGCGATCTTCTTTGCCATCCAGATGGCGGTGACGGCCAAATACGGTCGCAAGATGGACATCAACGTCATCACGTTTTGGATGTTTGTGGGCAATG
>USHR01000010.1 GCA_900554495.1 uncultured Collinsella sp. | reverse complement strand
GCCATCAACGCACCGGCAACGATAAAGGTACCGGCCTCGATGCGGTCGCCCACCACGCGATGGGTAACGGGATGGAGCTCTTCCACGCCTTCGATAGTCACGACGGGCGTACCCGCGCCGACAATCTTGGCGCCCATCTCGTTGAGCATGTTGGCGAGATCGACGATCTCGGGCTCGCGGGCGGCATTATCGATAACCGTGGTGCCCTGCGCGCGCACGGATGCCATGATGAGGTTCTCGGTCGCACCGACACTGGCAAACTCGAGCGTGACGGTGGTACCGTGCAGGCCCTGGGGCGCGTTGGCGTTGATATAGCCGTGGGCGGTATCGAACTCAACGCCCAAGGCCTCAAGACCAAGAATGTGCATATCGATCTTGCGAGCACCCAGGTTGCAGCCGCCGGGCATGGCGATCTTGGCGCGATGGAAACGGCCCAACAGGGGTCCCATCACGGCAGTGGAAGCGCGCATCTTGGCAACGAGCTCGTAGGGCGCCTCCCAAGAATCAACCTGGGAGGTATCGATCTCGAGCGTGTGCTCGTCGAGAACATCGATCGTAGCGCCCATACCCTTGAGCACCTTGCCCATCACGTGGACATCGGAAATATCAGGCACGTTCTGCAGCGTCGTCTTGCCCGGCGCCAGAAGCGTTGCCGCCATAAGTTTGAGCGCGGAGTTCTTGGCACCCGAAACAGGCACGGAACCCCCGATGGCGTGGCCACCCTCAACGCGGATAATATCCAAGGTCTACCCTTTCAAAAAGCATGCCCGGGGTGGCTGGGCCATCCCGGGCATGATGTGTTCGCAAATGGTCGAACGCCAAAACGTTTGACTATTGGGCAAGCTTGAGCTTACACCATGCGATTTCATTATAGAGGTAGGCGCGGCGTGCATCATCCTCCGACAAATTACCCAGCTTCTCTTCAAAACCTTGAATATCAGCTTTAACCTTGTCGGCATCGACGGTCGCCAAATCGCAAGCGCGCTCGGCGAGGACGGTCACGACATCGTCCGCAACCTGGGCATAGCCGCCGGCCACGGCAAACGTGTGGTCGACAGTGCCCATGGCCTTATCGGAAACGCGAACGTAACCGCGGTCGATCGTGCAGATTTCGCTGGAGTGAGCAGGCAGAACGCCAAACTCGCCATCCGTGGACGGAATCGACACAAACGCAGCGTCGCCCTCATAGGCGCAGCTCACGGGGCACACGATGCGGATACGCATAACCTACTTCTCCCCCATCTTGCGGGCGCGCTCGCGCACGTCCTCAATCGTGGAAGCATAGCGGAACGCCTGCTCGGGCAGGTCATCGGCCTTACCGTCGACAATCTCGGCGAAGGAGCGGACGGTATCCTCAACGCGGACGTAGACACCGGGGTTGCCGGTGAACTTCTCGGCGACGTGGAAGGACTGGGAGAGGAACTGCTGGATCTTACGGGCACGGTTGACCGTAAGGCGCTGCTCCTCGGACAGCTCGTCCATACCCAGAATGGCGATGATGTCCTGAAGGTCGGAGTACTCCTGCAGAAGCTCCTGGACCTTGACGGCGACACGGTAGTGCTCCTCGCCGACGATCGAGGGATCGAGAGCGTCGGAGGAAGACGCGAGCGGGTCGATAGCCGGGAACAGACCGAGCGACGAAATGCTACGCGAAAGAACCGTGGTGGCGTCGAGGTGCGTAAACGTCGTGGCAGGCGCCGGGTCGGTCAGGTCGTCTGCAGGGACGTAGACAGCCTGGACGGAGGTAATGGAACCCGTCTTGGTCGAGGTAATGCGCTCCTGGAGGTCGCCCATCTCGGTAGCCAGCGTAGGCTGGTAACCGACGGCGGACGGCATACGACCCAGCAGTGCGGAAACCTCGGAACCGGCCTGGGAGAAGCGGAAGATGTTGTCGATGAACAGCAGAACGTCCTGGCCGCGATCGCGGAAGTACTCAGCGGTGGTAAGGCCGGCCAGACCGATGCGCAGACGCGCTCCAGGCGGCTCGTTCATCTGACCATAGACCAAGCAGGTCTTGTCAATAACGCCAGACTCGCTCATCTCGAGGAACAGGTCGGTGCCCTCACGAGTACGCTCGCCGACACCGGTGAACACCGAGGTGCCGCCGTGCTCCTGGGCGAGGTTGTTGATGAGTTCCTGAATCAGAACGGTCTTGCCGACGCCGGCGCCGCCGAACAGACCCGTTTTGCCGCCACGGATGTAGGGCTCGAGCAGGTCAACGGCCTTGATGCCGGTTTCGAAGATCTCGGTCTTGGTGGTGAGCTCGTCGAAGCGGGGCGCTGCGTGGTGGATGGGATAGAACTCCTCCACCTCGGGCATGGGCTTACCGTCGACAGGCTTGCCCATGACGTTCCAAATGCGGCCGAGCGTCTTGGGGCCAACGGGCATCTTCATGGGCTCACCGGTATCGGTGGCGATGAGGCCGCGCTGCAGGCCGTCGGTCGAGGACATGGCGACCGTGCGGACGACGCCGCCCGGAAGCTGGCTCTCGACCTCGAGGATCGTGCTCAGATGACCGATCGGGGTCTCGGCCTCGACCGTGAGCGCGTTGTAGATCGGGGGCACCGCACCGTCAAACTTGACGTCGACGACAGGGCCGATGATACGCACGATGCGGCCATCACCGGCAGTCGTCTTCTTGGTGGCTTCCTCGACCGCAAGCTTTACGGTGTTATTAGCCATTACTGTTCCTCCAATGCTGAGGCTCCGCCGACGATTTCGTTGATCTCGGTCGTGATCGAAGCCTGGCGCACGCGACTATACGTGCGGGTAAGGGTCGAGATGATCGCGGTGGCGTTTTCCGTCGCGGAGTGCATGGCCTTGCGGCGCGCACCCTGCTCGGCGGCCGCCGAATCGATCAGGGCCTGGTAGATGACCGTCAGGATATAAGACGGCACAAGTTTGCCGAGAACATGCTCGGGAGAGGGCACGAACTCGAACGTCGACGAGATGCGCTTAGGGGCGTCGGTCTCGTTCTTACGCGGACCGTGGGCCATAGCGATCATCTCGGGGTCGAGCGGCAACAAATGCTCGACGCGAAGCTCCTGATCCACGCGGTTCTTGGCGTGGTGGTAGACAAGCTCGACACGGTCAAGCTCACCGGAACGATACGCATCGCAGATATGAGAGGAGATCATGCGGGCCTGATTAAAATCGGGCTCGGAGGAGTTGCCCTCAAAGTGCATGGTGACGTTTGCGCGGTCACGGAAATACGTGGCCGGCTTACGCCCGCACGCGATGATCTCGCACTCGATGCCGTCGTTCGCCCAAGAAGCGGCGAGCTTTTCGGCCGTGCGCTCCACCGTCGTATTGAAACCGCCGGCAAGGCCGCGGTCCGAGGCAATAACGACAATCAGGCCATGCTTGACGCTCTCATGCTTCTGCAGCATGGGATCGGTGCCCGAACAGGAGGCGTCGCCGGCGACCGTCAACATGACGTCGGTCAGCGCCTCCTTATAGGGCTCGGCCTGCTTGGAGCGATCGAGGGCACGGCGGATCTTGGCCGTAGAGACCATCTCCATCGTGCGCGTGATCTGCTTGGTCGTGGTAACCGAGGAGATTCGCTTCTTAATGTCGCGAAGGTTGGCCATGGGGCTTAGTTCTCCTCTGATCCAGTCGTGTCGGCATGGTGCTTGGCCATGAACTGCTGCTTGAAGTCGCCGATGACGCGCAAGAGCTCAGCCTTGGTGTCATCATCGATCTTCTTGGCGCGAACCTTGTCGAGCAGCGAGCCAAAGCCATTGTCCATGTACTCGATGAGCTCGGCACGGAAAGGCAGCACGTCGGCAATCTCCAGGTCATCCAGGAAGCCCTCGTTGCCAGCGAACAGCGTAACGATCTGCTCGCCAACCTCAAACGGCTTGTAGCGCGGCTGCTTCAGGAGCTCGGTCATGCGGGCACCATGGGTCAGCTGCTTCTGAGTAGCCTCGTCAAGGTCGGAGCCAAACTGCGTAAAGCCAGCGAGCTCCTGATAGGAAGCGAGGTCCAGACGGAGGTTGCCGGCGACCTGCTTCATAGCCTTGGTCTGCGCATCGCCACCGACGCGGGACACGGAGATACCCACGTCGACTGCCGGGCGCTGACCCTGGAAGAAGAGCTCGGACTGCAGGTAGATCTGACCATCGGTAATGGAAATGACGTTGGTCGGAATGTAGGCCGAGACGTCGCCGTCCTGGGTCTCGATGATCGGCAGTGCCGTCATGGAGCCGTAACCGTTCTTCTTGGACATCTTGACGGCACGCTCGAGCAGACGAGAGTGCAGGTAGAAGATGTCGCCAGGATAGGCCTCGCGTCCGGGCGGACGATGCAGCGTCAGCGACATCTGACGGTAGGCCACAGCCTGCTTGGACAGGTCATCGTAGATGACGAGCACGTGGCCGCCGGGGTTGGTCTCGCTGGCGGGCTTGCCGTCCTCGCCGTTGTACATAAAGAACTCGCCAATAGCGGCACCGGCCATAGGCGCGATGTACTGCATAGGGGCGGAATCGGCAGCGGTGGCCGAAACGATGATGGTGTAGTCGAGCGCACCGTGCTGAGCGAGGGTCTCGCGGATGTTGGCAACCGTGGAGGCCTTCTGGCCGATGGCGACATAGATGCAGACCATGCCCTTGCCGCGCTGGTTGAGGATAGCGTCGATGGCGATGGCGGTCTTACCGGTCTTACGGTCACCGATGATGAGCTCACGCTGACCGCGGCCAATAGGCACCATGGAGTCGATAGCGAGCAGACCGGTCTGAACCGGCTCGCACACCGGGGTACGATCGATGACGCCGGGAGCCTTGAACTCGATGGGGCGACGGTGCGTAGCGACGATGTCGCCCAGGCCGTCGATGGGCTGGCCGAGCGGATTGACGACGCGGCCGAGCATGGCACGGCTCACGGGGATATCCATAACGCGGCCAGTGGTGCGGCACTCGTCGCCTTCCTTGATGGAGTCGACGGCACCGAACAGAACGGCGCCGACCTCGTCACGGTCAAGGTTCTGGGCAAGGCCGAAGACGGTCTCACCGGTATCGGAGCTCTTGAACTCCAGAAGCTCGCCTGCCATGGCGCTCTTGAGGCCGGAGACGCGCGCGATGCCGTCGCCTACCTCGTCGACCGTTGAAACCTCATGCGTATCGACCGTCGCGGAGAGGCTCGTGAGCTGCTCCTGCAGTTTCTTGGCGATATCCTGGGCATTGAGGGTTTCGGACATTAGGCTTCACCTCCGTACGAATTAGCAGAGTTTGCGAGGGTCTCCTGCGCGATGCGCAGCTGCGTCTTGACGGAAATGTCACGACGCTCGCCGCGGGCCTCGAGCACCAGGCCGCCCACGATAGACGGGTCGACCTGCTCGATAAGGAATACCTTACGGCCGAAGTCCTGCTCGCATTTCTTAGTGATGGTTTGACGCAGCTCGTCGTCGAGCGGGATCGCCGTGGTGACGGTCACGCCCACTACATCCTCGTCTTCCTCGGCAACATACTTAAAGGCAGCTGCCACCTTGGGAAGAAGGTCGAGCTGGTCGCGCTTGGACATGGTGTCGAGCACGGCGATGATCTCGGGGCTGGCGCTAGCCAGGCGCTCGATCATCTCGAGGTCCTCGAACACATGGTTCTCGGCCTTGGCGGCTTCCAAAAGGGAGCGCGCGTAGGTCTCGAGCACCTTGTCCTGATAGCGGCTAGTCGGCATTCAGGCTACCTGCTTCCTGGATGTAGCGCTCGATGAGCTTCTTCTGCTCGGACTCGTCCTCGAGTGCCTCGCCCACGATCTTGGTGGCGACGGCAACGGACAGGTCGGCGATGGAGCTCGCGGCACCGGCGTAGATGGACTTGCGCTCGTCCTCGACGGTCGTGTGGGCCTTGGCGATAATCTCCTCGGCCTCCTTGTGGGCAGCCTCGATGATACGGGCGCGCTCGGACTCGGCGTCCTTACGGGCCTCGAGAACGATGTCGGCAGCCTGACGACGGGCGTCGGTGACGATCGAGTCGGACTCAGCGCGCTTGGCGATAGCCTCCTGCTTGGTCTTCTCGGCCTCGTCGAGGCTCTCCTCGATCTTCTTGCCGCGCTCCTCCATGGTTTTCATGATGCCCGGCAGGGCGACCTTGGCCAGCACGATCCAGATGATCAGGAAGGCGATAAGCGCCGGGATGAACTCCGCCATCTTAGGGATGAGGATGTCCGCACCGGCAGCGCCGTCCTCGGCGAACGCGGAAACCGGCATGAGCAGCGCGGCCGCGGACGCGGAGAGTGCGATCGCGCTCTTCTGGGATGAAAGATTCATACTTGACGCTCCGTGCTATTTAACGATCAGCGCGACAACGAAGCCGATCAGAGCCAGAGCCTCGCCGAAGGCGGAGCCCATGATGAAGACGGTGAACACGCGGCCCTGGACCTCAGGCTGACGGGCCATAGCACCCGTAGCACCCAGAGCAGACAGGCCGATAGCAAGACCAGCGCCGATAACACCGAGACCGTAACCGATAACTCCCACGATTCCTCCTTTGTCGTGCGTGTCTTATTTCACGCAGGATAACCTTTTTATAACTGCCGGGCTCCATGGGTACGGGCACCGGCGGTTTAACGAATTGCCTTACCATTAAGGCGCGAACGGAAGATTACTCCTCCTCCGCGACCTCCTCTGCCTCGGAGACATACACGGCGGTAAGGACCGTGAAGACGTAAGCCTGGATGGCGCCGACCACAAGCTCGATCGCATAGATCAGGATGAGGATGGCAAGCCAGGCCAGCGAAGGCAGGGCGCCGACGGCGTGGGCCGCGGAAACCTGCTGAAGCAGCGGTTGCATGAACATGCTCGCCATGATGGCGAACGATCCCATGACCACGTGTCCTGCGAACATGTTGCAGAACAGACGGACGGCGAGCGTGATGAGGCGCAGGAAGGTCGAGAAGAGCTCGACGACCCACACGAGCACGTTCATCGGGAAGCTCACGCCCTGCGGGGCGAGGCTCTTGATGTAGCCGATCACGCCGTGAGCCTTGCATCCATAGTAGATGAAGTACACGAAGGCGAAGATGGCGAGCGCGGCGGTGGAGCCGATTGCGCCGGTGCCGGGCTTCATTCCCGGGATCAGGCCGATCATGTTATTGATCAGGATGAACAGGAAAAGCGAGCACAGGAACGGGAAGTGCTTCTTCCAGTTCTCACCCACGACACCCTTGCCGATATCGTTCTCGACGTACTCGATGATGTACTCGAAACCGTTGACGAAGAAGCCCTTGGGAACCAGGGTCTGCTTCTTCTTGAACACGGCCAGGACGATCAGGAGCACGATCGTGGAGACGATCAGCCAAAACGAGTACTGCGTGATGCCGCAGCTCAGATCGCCCACGACAGGGGTGGAGCTGAACTCGCTGACCAGATGATTAATCTCATCAGGCAGCTTTTCAAAAATTTCCACGACTTACCTTTCGACCTCATGAGGATCTCGCAGAGCCTTGGCGACGCGAACCGTGCAGGCGGCCATAAAGGCCACGAAGCCGATCGCCTCGCCCAGGAGGAACATGCGAAATGCCTCTCCGAACAACGCAAACACAACCAAGGTAAAGACGAGCAGGGCGACTGCCGAGACCGCCAGGCTCACCATGCCCTTGAGCATGTCCGCATTCTGTTTATCGTCAAGAACCGGCTTGAGCGTAAAAACAAAGGGAAGGAAGGCAATTGCGCCCGCGATGGCACCTGCAACGATAGCGAGCAGATCGGCTATCTGAAACACTGGCGTCCTCACTTTCCTTTTTAACGCCTCACAGCACAGTCCCAGCCAAACATTGGTGACTATTGTACGAGCCAATCGCTAAAGTACAACCGTAAAACAAACGGTTAATACGCACCTGTACGTTTTCTTAAGGCCTTCTTTATGCCGCAGGTACGGTAATACGTTTTTTCGAACCCCTCAGCGCAAAACGTCCGTTAACAGAAGTGCGCGTGGACGACTTTTGCTCGCCCGCGCGCACCATTTCTTCGTATTTTCGACGTTAGCCGGTATGGCCCAGAGATTACAGCGTGCCGTAAATGCGGTCTCCGGCGTCGCCGAGGCCGGGAACGATGTAGGCGGCCTCGTTGAGATGGTCGTCGATGGCGCACGTATAAATATGTACGTCGGGGTCCTTTTCGGTCAGTGACTTGAGGCCCTCGGGCGCGGCGACGATACACAGCATGCGGATATCCTTGACACCGCGCTCGCGCAGGTAGCTGATGGCCATCTCGGCCGAACCGCCCGTGGCGAGCATGGGGTCGACAACCAGGCAGATGCGCTGATCGATATCCTTGGGCATCTTGCAGTAATACTCATGCGGCTCGTGGGTGACCTCGTCGCGCTCCATTCCAATGTGGCCCACGCGAGCGGAGGGTACCAAGTCGAGGATGCCATCGACCATGCCAAGGCCCGCACGCAGGATGGGAACGATGGCGAGCTTTTTGCCGGCGAGCTGCTTAAACGTTGCGGTGGTGATGGGGGTCTCGACCTCGACGTCTTCCATGGGCAGGTCGCGCATGGCCTCGTAGCCGTCAAAGAGCGCAAGCTCGCGCACGAGCTGGCGGAACTGGTTGGTACCGGTCTCCTTGTCGCGTAAGATCGACAGCTTGTGCTGGACGAGTGGGTGATCGACAAGGGTCACGCGGGACGTATCGTAGGTGACGGTCATGGGTTGATGCCCCTTTCATTGCGGCCGGAAGATGGCCTTGCTGACAAGACGCATGGCGACGTTGTTGCCTCGCGCCGTGCATAAGTTTAACGGTTTGTTGTATCGAGCAGCTCGTCGCAACCCTACTGAGCGGTGTTGAGCGAACGCTTGACGGCATCACGCCAACCAGCGAGGTTGCTCTCACGGCGCTCGGCGGACATGTGAGGATGGAAGACTTTGACGATCTGAGCGTTTTGCTCCAGCTCCTCCAGATCCTCCCAATAGCCGACGGCAAGGCCCGCCAAGTACGCGGCGCCGATCGCCGTGGTCTCCACCGTCTCGCACTGCAGCACGGGGATATCCAGCAGATCGGCCTGGAATTGCATGATGAACTCGTTGCGCGAGGCACCGCCATCGACGGACAGGCGCTCAATCGAAAGTCCCACGTCCTGCTCCATGGCGCGTAGCACGTCATAACTCTGGTAGGCCATGGACTCGCAGGCCGCACGCACAATGGTCGCGCGACTCGAGGCGCCGGTCAGACCGCACACGATACCGCGAGCATGCGGGTCCCACCAGGGAGCGCCCAGGCCTGCGAAGGCGGGGACGAAGTAGCAGCCCTCGTTGTCGTTAATCGAAGTGGCGAGTTGCGCTGACTCACTCACGCTCGAGATGATGCCCATGTTGTTGCGCAGCCAGTTCATGGTTGAGCCGGCGGCAAAGATAGAACCCTCGAGCGCATAGCTGATCTTGCCGTCCGCGGCGATACCGATCGTGGAGACCAGACCGTTCTTGGATTCGACGATCTCGTCGCCGGTGTTCATGAGCATAAAGCAACCCGTGCCATAGGTGTTTTTGGTCTGGCCGGGATGGAAGCAGCAGTGGCCGAATAGCGACGCCTGCTGGTCGCCCGCCACGCCCATGATGGGTGGCATGTTGGTCATGATGTCGCTCGCGACGCGGCCGTAGTCGCCCGAGCTCCAACGAACCTCGGGCATCATGGAACGCGGGACGTCGAAAAGCGCCAGCAGATCGTCGTCCCAATCAAGCGTATGGATATTGAAGAGCGCGGTGCGGCTGGCATTGGTGTAGTCGGTGGCAAAGACCTGACCGCCGGTGAGGTTGTAGATGAGCCAGGTGTCGATGGTGCCGAACATGAGGTCGCCCGCCGCCGCGCTCTCACGCGCACCATCGACGTTGTCGAGGATCCACTGCACCTTGGAAGCCGAGAAATACGGATCGAGCGTAAGCCCCGTGCGGGAGCGCACCAGCTCTTCTGCGCCCTGCTCAACCAGCTCGTCGATCAGAGGCGCAGTGCGACGGCATTGCCACACGATGGCGTTATAGATGGGCTGGCCGCTTATGCGGTCCCACACTACCGTGGTCTCGCGCTGGTTGGAGATACCGATGGCGGCGATGCGGTCAGAATGGATGCCGCTCTTAAACTGAACCTCCATCATCACGCCGATCTGGCTCGCAAGCACCTCCGTGGGATCCTGCTCCACCCAGCCGGGGCGCGGGAAGCTGGTTTTGACGCTACGACGCGCCTGGGCGACGATGCAGCCGTACTCGTCGACGATGGTCGCGAGTACCGAGGTAGTGCCGCAGTCGAGTGCCATGATGTAGGAACCGCCAAAGTTAAACGAGGCATCTTCCATGCCCAGGCTGCCCAGATTCAACGACATCGCTTACACCTTTCTATTGCATCGGGTCGGACAGGACCCGTTCGATCTCTGATGCGGGAAGCGCGCCTTGGCGCAGGATCTGGAGCTCGCCGTGCTGAAACGACACGATGGTTGAGGCGTCGCGACACGGGGTCTCACCGGCGTCGACGGCCACATCGACCCCCTCCAGGATGCGCTCCTCCACCGTGACAAAACTTGCCGGCGCGGGCGCGCCATGCGTGTTGGCGCTGGTGCAGGCAAGAGGGCTGCCGCAGGCGCGGATGAGCGCTTGCACCACGGGCGAGGCCGAAGCGCGAAGTGCCACCGTGTTGTCAGCGGCGCGCATAAAGGTCGGCACGCAGGGGGCCGCCTTGACCACGATAGTCAGGGCGCCCGGCCAGCATCGTCGGGCGAGCACGCGGGCCTCGTTAGGGATATCCACGCCATAGCGGTCGAGTGCCTCGGCATCATCGACCAGCCAGGCAACCGTTTGGGTGAGCTCGCGCTGCTTGAGGGTAAAGATGCGACGATAGCCGGTACCGAGTGCAGGGACCGCAGCGCCGTTGACGGTGGCCTGCGGATCGCGCGGCCACGGCAGAGGCTCACTTGTATCTTGTGGAACGGCATCCGAGAAAGCGTTGACCGCCACGGCAACACCGTAGACCGTCTCGGTTGGAATAAGCGCCAGGCCGCCGCGACCGAGTAGCTCGGCCGTGCGCTCGACTGCAAGCCGATGCGGCTCGCGCGCTCCCTCGTATACCCGATAGACCGTTTGCATGTGTATGCCAGCCCCTTACGCTCTGGTGCAAGTTTGTTTACTGTGGGGCATTCTCGCACGAAACGTTCAACCTATTTGCCCAGAGCGCATGTTGGTTTGGTGAGCGGCTCTAGTAGTCGGTGAAAGTGAGGGGGTTAATTGAAGATTTTTAGCGCGCAAGCGTAACGGTACGATCGGGAAACTCGATGCTTGCAACCAGTTTTCCGCCGAGGCTCTCTGCGTACCTGCTCAGCGTGTCAAGCCTCATCGAACCCAATTCCCCACGCTCGAGCTCGGATACGCGTTTTTGAGAAACGCCCATCGATTGGGCGACCGACGCCTGTGTTAGATCTTTTAGCCTGCGAATCTGAGCAAGCTTATAGGCTTCGATACGATCGCGAGTCCTCTCCTGCTCGGCGGTAATGGAGTCGCGTGTTATCCCGCGAGATTCCATATACTCATGCAGTTCCATCTCGATCGAGCCTCCTTACGTGGCGACGGTATATTTGCTCGGCCTTTGGAATGTTGATCGCATACCAGCCGTTCCATTTTGCCCTTGACGATCCCGCTCGCGACTTATCACCCGCCAATAGCAATACCGCCTGGCGCTTGGGGTCAAAGGCGAAGAGGATGCGGATCACCTGCCCACCACATGAAGTCACTCTCAGCTCCTTTAAATGATGAAGCTTCGAGCCCTTTACGCGGTCAACCAGTGGACGACCAAGGCTGGGACCTTCCTTCTCGAGCACCAAAAGGTCTGCATAAATCTGCTTCAGCGTAGCTTCATCCTGCTCATCAAGCCAAGGTTCAATGTAATCAAGCACGATACGGTACCGATGCAGCTGATTTGACATACCTTTCTCCTTCTATAGTAGAAGTTTTACGGTATATTGCAAGAGCAAACTTGAGCAAATGTCTATTAGTTCAGCTTAAATACGCTGCTTGGGCTCGGTGACGATGGCTCGGACGATGCGGGGGCGATCGGTGAGGTCGTGGACGATGCGCACGTCCGACAGACCCGCTTGACGGCAGAGCTCGGCCGCAGCGTCGAGCGCGCCCTCGTAGAGCTCGCAGGCAAAGAGGCCACCGGCGCGCAGCATGTAGGGTGCCGCGTTGAGCAGACGGCGGAAGATATCGAGGCCGTCGGCACCGCCCTCGAGCGCCAGATCGGGCTCAAAGTCCTTGACCTCGTGCGGCAGCGAGCGCATGACATCGCTGGGGATGTAGGGCGGGTTGGAGACGAGTACGTCAAAGGTGCCCCACTCTTCGCGGGGAATGGAGCTCACCAGGTTCGTGAGACTGAAGGAGACCTCGTCGGACGTGAGGCCAAGCGCATCGCGGTTTTTGGTAGCAAGGTCGATGGCGCGCGGCTCGATATCGGTAGCAGTGCAGGTGACGTGGCCGCGACGCTCCCAGGCAAGCGAGAGCGAGATGCAGCCCGTGCCGCAGCCGACCTCGAGAACGCGGGCGATGCGGGGCTCGGCTGGAGCAGGCGCAGCAGCATCCTGAGCTGAAGCCGTCTCCTGGTCGGCACCGTCGATGGCGATGCCGTATTCGTCGAGCTCGGGCTCGGGGGTTTCCACGGCCTCTGCTTCTGCCGCCCGCACGGCGGCTTCCTCGGCCTCGCGATCGGCAAGCTCCTCGGCATAGGCGCGGCTACCGAGCACGTCGCTACCCAGCGCAGCCTCATCGGCGGCCGTCAGGTTGGCAGCACGGCGCTCGGCAGTCGCCCGTTCGTCGGCCAGCGCCGCCTCGGCTTTGCGAGCCTGTTCGACCTCATCGTTCCAAGGCAGCTCCACGCGCTGGCGGGCGGCGGCCTCGGGGCTCAGCACCTCGGCATCCAGGTAGTTCAGGACTTCTTCGACGAGCATCTCGGTCTCGGGGCGCGGGATGAGCACGCCAGGGGCGCACGCGACGTCGATCATGCGAAACTGCGTGCTACCGGTGATGTACTGCAGCGGCTCGCCCTTCGCGCGACGGACGACGGCCGCGTGCATGGTCTCGAGCTGCGCTGCGCCGAGCGTCTCGTCCATGCGCATATACAAGTCGATACGCGCCAGGCCCGTTGCCGCGCACAGCAGCCACTCGGCAGAAAGACGGGGATGCTCCTCGCCGCGCTCGGCCAGGTACTCCTTGGTCCACTCGAGACAACGCTTGATGGTCCAGATCTCGTTTGCCATGGGGTCCTCCCCTCTTAAGCGCCGGGCGGCGCGCGAATGTCGGAGCAGATTGTACGCGAGGGCGGCACGCGGCAAGGGACGATTGGAAGCGATTATCGAGAATCAGCCCAGAATTTTGCTTGAATCGCAATCGAAGTGTTCATTCGCCGACGTCTAAACCTGCATCCGTCAAGCTTTTGGCAAGGTTGCCCCAAAACTGACCAATATCTAACCAAGAACTTGCCACATCGCTTGACACACAACGCGTCAAAAAACGCCCCGCGACTTCTTGGACGATTTTTCGAGCAATATTTTCAATTGCAGATGCACGCCGTTAATTACTTTAAGCAGGCAAACAGCCTAAAGGCCATCAAAACCGATTGAATAACACCTCAAAGCAATGTGTCCAACCCAGTCATTTAAGAACGTCCCCAATGACCACCTCTAAGGTGCCGCAGGTTGAGCATACCGCATCCGGAGCAAGGCAACGCCGCAGGTAGAGGACGGACAGCGAGCGCCGCCCAGGGCGAACAAGTTGACTAGTCATTTAAGAACGTCCCCAATGGCTACCTCTAAGACGCCGCAGGTTGAGCATAAGTCAGCGAAAACGCCCCTAAGCGAGCAAGGTGACGTGAAAGAGGAGGGAAGCGTACTTTGGTACGCGACCGACGATTGAACGTCAGATTGCCGCTTAGGGGCGTTTGCAGCGTCGAGCAGTTACGGCGTTTGGTAAAACGCCGTAACTTAAACGGCCTGTGCCAGCTTCTCGGCTCGCTCGGCGGCGGCGAGCGCCTCGATGACGGTGCCGAGTTGATCGCCCAGAAGGACGCCGTTATAGGTGGAGTTGAAACCGATGCGGTGATCGGTCACGCGGTCCTGGGGCTGGTTGTAGGTACGGATCTTCTCGGAACGGTTGCCGTGGCCGATCTGGCTTTGGCGCTCGGCACCGAGCTCTGCCTGCTGCTTCTCGAGTTCCATCTCGTACAGACGGGCGCGCAGCATCTGCATGCAGACCTCGCGGTTCTGGATCTGGGAACGCTGCTCCTGCGACTGCACCACGGTGTTGGTGGGCAGGTGGGTGATGCGCACGGCGGAGTAGGTGGTGTTAACGCACTGACCGCCAGGGCCGGAGGCGCAGTAGGTGTCGATGCGCAGGTCGGACTGGTTGATCTGGACGTCGATCTCCTCGGCCTCGGGAAGTACGGCGACGGTAGCCGTGGAGGTCTGAATGCGGCCCTGGGACTCAGTCTTGGGAACGCGCTGGACGCGGTGCACGCCGGACTCGAACTTCATAACGGAGTAGACGCGGTCGCCCTCGACCTTGAACTCAATGGACTTAAAGCCACCGGCCTCGCTGGGGCTGGAGTCGAGCACGGTGGTCTTCCAGCCGCGCGACTCGCAAAAGCGCTGATACATCTTGTACAGGTCGCCGGCGAAGATGGCCGCCTCGTCGCCACCGGCGGCGGAGCGGATCTCGACGATGGTGTTCTTGTCGTCGTTGGGGTCGCTCGGGATGAGCATGTACTTGATGTCTTCCTCGAGCTGGGGGAGCTTGGCCTCGTTTTCGGAGATGTCCATCTGGAGCATCTCCTTCTCATCGGCATCGGTGGTATCGTGCAGCATTTCCTTGGCAGCCTCGATGTCATCGAGCGCACCGATGTACTCGCGCGAGGCGGCGATGAGGTCGGACTGGTGCGCGTACTCCTTGTTGAGACGCGTGAACTCCTTGATATCGGAGGCGACGGCCGGGTCGGAGAGCTTCTTCTCGAGCTCCTCGTAGGCCTTGATGATCTTTTCGAGCTTGTCGCGCATGACGGACTCCTTTATATGCGTGAAGGTGAAAATCGGCAGAATTGATGGGACGCGGGGCGCCGCTGCGGGGGTAAGCCCAGCTAGAACATGTCGATCTTCAGATACATGCGCATCCCTTCGCGTATGGGGTACATAATTGCGGTCTAACCCATATATGATAGCGTGCGCAGGCAAACCTGCATATAACCCGCACGGAATCCGACAAAGGGACAGTCCCTTTGTCGGATTCTAAAGCGTATGGAGCAGGGCGATGTGGAAGCGGACACCCTGGAGGTAGGCACGGCGGGTGATGCGCTCGTTGGTGCCGTGGACACCGCGATCGCACTCGTCGTCATCAACCACAAAAGCCGAGAAGCGAATGCACTCAGGGCAAATGTGCTGGTAGTTGGCAGCGTCGGTCGCACCGATCACGGTCGAAGGGACAATCGCCAACGGCTCAGATGATCCGTTTTCCTCTGTCCCCAATGGATCACGGAAATAGCGGGCGGCGATGGCGCGAACGGCCTCGAGCCCCGGTCCACCGACACGCGGAGACGGCGAAGGCTCGGAGCTGCCGGGGCCCAGCTCCACTTCGACACGACCGGCAAGGTCCGCCCCGGCAACCGCCTCACGGCAGCACGCCACAACGTCGGCCACGCTCGTACCCTCGAGCATGCGGAAGTTAATGTTGGCCCACATATCCTGCGGCATTACGTTGGCGCCGGTGCTGCCACCCTCGATCTGCGTGGGTGCGCAGGTGGTCGTCACCAGCGGATAGAGCTTCTTGCTGGCGAGGCAATCGCGGACAATGGCGCCCCCGTTGGCGGCAATTTCATCGGCCGTGTAGAGCCTCAACTCGATGAGTTGAGCGGCAAGCAAGTCGGTCACGCGCGTCGGCCACTCGATATCGCAGATTGCGGTGATGGCACGGCTGAGCACCTCGAGCGATGTGCCACCGTAGGGGTTGGACGAATGCCCGCCCTCACTCTTCGTCTTGAGCACGATATCGGCATAGCCCTTCTCCGCGAGGTCGGCATGCATAAGCCAGCCCTCGCCCGCGCCATACTCGGCAGCCTCAACGATACGATAGTCACCCTCGTCGATCAGGTACTCAAGCTCAATGCCGCGCTCCTCGAGCGCGCGGCCGATGGCGCCTGCGCCGTACTGCGTAGTCTCCTCGTCCTGGCCAAAGGCCAGGAGCAGCGCGCGCTCGTGCTGCCAACCGTGCGCCAGCGCATACTCAACCGCCTCGAGAATGCCTGCGACCTGGTCTTTCATATCGATGGCGCCGCGACCCCAAATATAGGTGTCGTCCACGTGCCCGCTAAAGGGATTGTGCGTCCAGTCTGTCTCGGTGCCCGGCACCACGGGAACCACGTCCATGTGGCCCATGAGCATGACCGGCTTGAGGGCGGGGTCGATGCCGGCAAGCGTCACGAGCAGCGAATGGTCGATGAGCTCGACCTCGCCCGCCGCAAACACGCGCGGCCAGGCCTGCTGCATATAGGCGCGCAGGTCGGCAAACGCCTGCCAGTCCACCGTCTGGGCATCCATGCTCGAAATCGTCGGAAACGACAGCACGCGGCCCAGGCGCTCGCACGCGCCGACCTCGTCGATATCGGCAAAATCATCCTCGTGCGCAAAGAAGCGCCAAACCTCGGCCATGCCTTCCTCCAAAAACAACGTGGCAAAGAGGCGGTCCCTTTGCCACGTTCGCTTGCATTATTTGTCGTTGAGATAACGCGAGAGGAACTCGCGGGTGCGCTGGTGCTTAGGATTGCCAAAGAGCTCAGCCGGCGCGGCGTCCTCGAGCACCACGCCCTGGTCCATAAAGACCACGCGGTCGGACACGGTACGCGCGAAGGCCATCTCGTGGGTAACGACGACCATGGTCATGCCGTCGGCGGCGAGCTTGCGCATAACGTCGAGCACCTCGCCCACGATCTCGGGGTCGAGTGCGGAGGTCGGCTCGTCGAACAGCATGATCTGCGGATTCATGCATAGGGCACGAGCGATGGCCACGCGCTGTTTTTGACCACCGGACAGGCGACCCACGGCGGCGTGCGCGAACTTCTCGAGCCCCACGCTCGCCAGATGCTCCATCGCGACCTTCTCGGCCTCGGCCTTGCTCATCTTTTTGAGCGTGACGGGCGCGAGCGTGCAGTTGTCGAGCACATCCATGTTGTTGAACAGGTTAAAGCCTTGGAACACCATGCCGATGTCCTCGCGCAGCTTGTTGATGTTGCAGCGCTCGGCCGTGAGGTCCTGGCCGTGGAACCAGATGTGGCCCGCGTCCGGGGTCTCGAGCAGGTTGAGGCAGCGCAGGAAGGTCGACTTACCCGAACCCGAGGCGCCGATAATGGTGACGACCTCGCCGGGGTTAACGGACAGGTCGATGCCCTTGAGCACCTCGAGCGAGCCGAAGCTCTTGCGCAGGCCCTCGACGCGGATGAGCGGCTCATTGGTCTGTGCGGCGGCCGCGGTGCCGGTAGTGGCGGTATCTGCCATGATGATTCTCCTCGTCTTGAGCCTAGTTGGAGCTGGGCAGCGTGACCGGAGCCTCGGCGCCGAGCTTTTTGCCAAAGGCCTCGAGCAGGCGGCTCGCCACGAGCGTCAGGATCAGGTAGACCACGAGCGCCACGCAGTAGACCTCCATCTGGCGGTAGTACACGCCGGCGACGGTGGTGGTGGCGTACATAAGGTCGAACACGCCGATGACCGAGAGCACCGACGAATCCTTGATGTTGATGATGAGCTCGTTGGTGAGCGCCGGAATCGCGTTTTTAATGCCCTGGGGGAACACGACTTTGCGCATGGCTTGCCACTGCGACAGGCCCAGCGAGCGTGCTGCCTCGGCCTGGCCGGGATCGATGGACTCGATGCCGCCGCGCAGGACCTCCATCATGTAGGCGGTGGAGTTGAGCGAGATGGTAACGAGGCCGGCGGTGAAGGTACTCCAAATCTGGTTGGCCTGAGCGGTCTCGAAGCCCATGCCGCGCAAAACGGTGAAGCCCGCGTAATAGATGAGCAGACCCTGGACCATCATGGGCGTGCCGCGCACGATGGTGGAGTAGATGGTCGCAAAGCCGCGGCCGATACTCTTAAAGAAGCGCACCAGGTCGTTGTCCACGCGGTCGAAGGTCTGAATACGCAGGAACACAAAGAGCAGCGCCAGGAAGAATGCGATGACGGTGCCGAAGGTGGCAAGCGCGATGGTGATCTCGATACCGCGAATGAAGAAGTCGCCGCTCTTGTAGGTCATGTAGACCAGGCTCGACAAAAAGTCGCTGGGGTTGGAATCCGAGACAATGCTCACCTGCACCAGATCGATAAACGACATGACGCAGCGGTCGATAAAGAAAACTGCCGCGATGGCGACCACGACGTAGCTGCCTAAGCGTGCGCCACGACGGAAACGCTCGGATGCGAACGGCGACGCCTCGCGATAGTCGTTCCAGTGCATGAGCTTGGTGACCAGCGCCGCCGCCGACACGACGAGCCACGCCCACAGGATTGCCCAAAGGCAATCCTGAAACACGCCCGTGGGAGCCAAGAAGCTCAGCGGTGTGGGGTTGCGCTGGCTAAACGCCAGGCCGAGCGCCGCGATAACGCTCGTGCCCAGGTACACATAACGGTGGTCGGCCTTGATAAAGGAGGCCAGACGATTGATGGTTTTCATGCTGCCTCCCTATGCCGGCTGACGGTCGAGGCACGCGTCCCACATTTGGTCGCGCTCCTCTTGGCTAATGCCCTTGAGTGTCTTGTCGATGAGCTTAAGGAGCTTGTCCGAGCCCTTGCGGCAGCCGACGTTTGCCGCGACCTCCTGCTTAAAGCCCTCGCCCTCGGCAAAATGAATGGGGACGATGCCCGGGTTTTGGGCCATATAGCCCTTCTCGTTCTCGGTGTTGTAGGTCACGGCGTCGCACGTGCCCTGCAGCAGGTTCGAGAACACCGTGGGGACGGAGTCGACCGGGTTTTTGTGCACAACGCCCGGAATCTCGTCGATGACAGTATCGAGCATGGTGTCCTTTTGGCCGAGGACCGTAGCGCCGCTAAAGTCGCTGAGCTTGGTCGCGTTTTGGTAGGGCGAGCCCTCTTTTACGAACAGGCCAAAGTAACCGATAAAGTACGGGTCGGAAAAGCCGACAGACTCCTCGCGCTCGGGCGTGGCGCTCATACCGGCGATGATGAGGTCGATCTGGCCGTTGTTGAGCGAGTCGATAAGGCCCGAGAAGCTCTGTTTGACGGCAACGGGCTCGCCGCCGAGGGCCTTGCAGACGATCTTGGCGATCTGCACGTCGTAACCATCGGCATAGGCGCCCTGCACGTTGTCGATGGGGATGGTGTACTCGCTGGCTTCGGAGACCTGCCAGTTGTACGGGGCGTAGGCCGCCTCCATGCCGATACGGATCTTGTCCTTGCCGATCACGGAATCGGACAGGTCGTCGCGACCGCCGCCCGTCGTGGGCCGAACTACTTCCAGCGTGGAGGGGCGCTGGCAACCGGCAAGTGCGCCGGCGACGACGGAAGCGCTCGCAGCGAGAGCACTACCCAAAAAGATGCGACGGCTGCATACCGGCTGGACATGCGTGCCGTGCTGTTGTCGAGATTGCATCTGGTGCCTTCCCTATTTCGTTTTGCTGACAACAAGACAGGATATACGCCAGCGACCAGCAGCGCAGCACAAGCTCGAAAAATTAATAGACACACGGTAGTCATTGGGAACGTCGATGTTTTGGCAATGCCAGCGAGCGCCGCCCAGAGCGAACAAGTTGGCATGAAAAAGGCAAGGCATAGACCTTCTGGTCATGCCGTGCCTTTTGAATGACAAATTGTCGCTCTGGGTGGCGCGCAGCGTCGACCGGCCCGCCGTTCGTCAGAACGGCGGAACCTAAGGGCGCAGCGTCGACCGGTCCGCCGTTCGTCAGAACGGCGGAACCTCTAAAGCAAGGTGACGTTAAAACTGCGGACGTCCGTCTCGCCCGGCGCCAGCGCAATGGTGTTGACCTTGTGCTCAAAGACGTCGTCCTCGGTGTCCATGGTGGTATGACCGGTCCAGGGCTCGAGCGCCACAAACGGAGCGTCGTTGGCGGCAGACCACACGCCGATGTACTTAAAGCCCTCAAAGTCGATCTTGACGCC
>USHR01000009.1 GCA_900554495.1 uncultured Collinsella sp. | reverse complement strand
GCACGAAGCGTCTCTTTGTCGTCGCGCGTCGAAAACGTAAAGTGACCGTTGTCCTTGGTGAAGATGGCAAAACGAGTGATCTTCTTGGTGCCGCGTAAAACCTCGGCGGCAATATAGTCGACCTCGTCCCACGGGATCTGAATAAAATCCTCGGGATTGCGCTCGTTGTAATACTCGAACGCCTTATTGCCCACCATCACGTTACCGTGGCTGGTAAGCCCCATCAGGCAGGTTGCCGGCGTTGCCAGATCGACCGTGCTGTTCTGAGATTGCGCCATGCGCGCCTCGCCCTCCAAATAAAACAATCGGACCGCATCCAGTGTACCCACCGGGTGCGGTCCGTTTCAATGGCTCAAAAGCCCTTGCCTAGCAATTCTCGGTCTTAAGCCGAAGCGTACTTACATGAAGCCGCAGAAGCGACCGATGATGCCGACGGCGAAGAGAGCCAGGATGATGACGATCGGGCTGACCTTCTTCTTGAGGAGCTTGCAGACCAGCAGGGTCAGGCACACGGCGGCAAGGCCGGGGATGAGCTGATCGAGGTTGGCCTGAAGCGTGGTGACCTTCATCTGATCAAGGGCGGTAGCACCGACGGAGTTGTACATCGTCAGCGCTTCCTTGATACCCTCGGAACCGGAGGGCAGGCTAGCCCAGTCGATAAAGGCGCCAGCAGACTGCTTGACCGTGGAGACGATCGGGGTGAAGGAAATGGACACCCAGCGCTCGACCAGGGCGCCGATGATGAACATACCCAGGATGGAAGCGCCCTCGGTGACCTTGCCCATCAGACCACCGGAGAGGTCCTTGGCGATGGAGGAGCCGACCTTGTAGCCAAACTCCTGCGTGTACCACAGGAAGGCGTAACGGATGATGTTCCACGCGAAGAAGAACAGCAACGGACCGGCGATGCTGCCGGACAGGGCCAGGGAAGCGCCCAGAGCGCCCAGAATCGGGCGAAGGGTGAACCAGAAGACGGGGTCACCGACGCCGGCGAGCGGGCCCATCATACCGACCTTGACGCCCTGGATGGCGACGTCATCGATCGGAGCACCGTTGGCGCGCTCCTCCTCGAGGGCGAGGGTAACGCCAATGACGGGGGCGGAAACATAGGGGTGGGTGTTATAGAACTCCAGGTGGCGCTTAAGAGCGGCAATCTGGTCATCCTTGCTGGTGTAGAGCTTCTTGATCGCAGGGATCATTGCGAAGCACCAGCCGCCGTTCTGCATACGCTCGTAGTTCCACGAGCCCTGAAGGAACTGATGACGGAAGCAAACCTTCTTGCGGTCAGCCTTGGTGAGCTGAATCTTGTTCTCTGCCATATGTATCACTCCCCTCCTACTCGTAATCGTTCAGAATGTCGCCGAGCGGGTCGCCGGAGCCACCGCCCATGCCGCCACCCTGCTTGGCCAGATCCTTAAGGCCAAGGTAGATGAGGGCAAGGGAGATGCCGATGAGACCAAGGGCGATCAGCGTGAGCTGAGGGATGGCAGCAAGGACAAAGCCGAGGACGAAGAACGGCCAGGTCTCCTTGGTGGCCATCATGTTGATGACCATGGCGTAACCGACGGAAGCGACCATGCCGCCGCCGACAGCCATACCGCCGGACAGCCAGTCGGGCATAGCGTTAAGCGCGTTGGTAACGGCCTCGGCCGGGATGACGCACAGAAGCACTGCCGGGATGGCGATACGAAGGCCCTGCATGAGGATGGCAGCATACTGCCAGCGCTCGATGCCGGAGAAGTCGCCCTTCTCGGCGCAACCGTCCATGGCGTGAGCGATAGCGGTAGCAATGGTACGGCAGATCATGGTCAGGAACAGACCAGCGACCGACAGCGGGACGGCGACGGCGATGGCGGCGGTAACGGCCTTTGCCGAATCAGTGGCGCCACCGTTGAGGGCGAGCACCATGATGATCGAAGAAGCGACCGAGGCCAGAGCGGCGTCAGGCGCGACAGCGGCGCCAACGTTAGCCCAGCCAAGGGCCATCATCTGGAGCGAACCGCCCAGGAGGATGCCCTCCTGAAGGTGACCGGTTACGAGACCGATAAGCGTGCATGCCACGAGCGGCTGATGGAACTGGAACTCATCCAGAACGCCTTCCATACCGGCAAGCAACGCGACAATCGCAACAAGCAGAATAGTGATTGCAGACATGTATCGGACCCTCCTTTACTATGCTTGAGCGGCCAGTTCGGCCTTAGCTTTCTTCAACATGGCGTCGAGATCCTCGGAGGAATCCGAAGGAACCTTGCGGACCTCGAACTTGACGCCCTTGGCCTTGAGAGCCTCGAGAGTCTTAACGTCGTCATCGCCCATAGCGACGGCGTTGGTGACGACGACCTTGCCCTTGGAGTGAGCCATGGAACCGATGTTGACTTCCTTGATGTCGACGCCGGCCTCGATGGCCTTGAGCAGATCCTGCGGGTTCTCAAAGAGCAGCATGGCCTTGGTGTCACCAAAGCGCGTGTCCTTGACGACCTCGGCCATCTTCTTGATGGGAACGACGTTGGCATGGACTCCCGGAGGGGCAGCCTGCTCGATCATGGTCTTGCGGAGCTCGTCGTGAGCAACGCCGTCGGAAACCACGATGATGCGGTTGGGGTTGATCTGCTTGGTCCACGTGGTGGCCACCTGACCATGCAGCAGACGGGTGTCGATACGGACGTGGGCAATCTTGATGTGCCCGTCGCCGATGACCGTTCCCGGAGGGATGGCGCCTGCAGGAGCAGCGGCGGCCGCAGCCGGCTTCTTCTCCTCGGGCTCCAGAGACTCGGGCTTGACGCGCACGCCAGCCTTAGCCTCAGTCACGAGATGTTTTGCGATCGCATGTGCAGTGTTCTTTGCGTCAAAGCGCTGCGAATATGCCTCGATGAGCATAGGCAGGTTGACACCGGTGACGATAGCCCAGGAATCGTGGCCCTCGATGAGCCCGCTGATCTGGTTGAATGGCGTGCCGCCCCACAGATCAACGAGGAAGAGCACCTGCTCCTGGTCCTCGAAGGAAGCGACTGCTTCCTCGACCTTGGCACGGAAATCGTCGGGGCCCATGCTCGGCTCGAGCGAGACCACGGCAACAGACGGCTGATCGCCAAAGACCATCGAGCCCGTCTGCTTGATTCCAGCTGCCAAGTCCCCGTGGCTAGCAAGAACAATACTTACCATCACATAACCTCCTTTTTGTCTACGTATTTCCTACACGACATGAAAGGAGTATACCTGTTTGGATTGTGGAATTATAGCTAAATTCGCAAAAGGTTGGATTATTTGTTTAAACGTCTAAGTTTGTTACAAATTGATTACGTTGCCGGTTTACAGCTTATTGCCTGCTAAAACGTGATTTGCTGATTGCTTTCAAAGACATATAAAGGTGCACTGTTCGTTAAGACCTCTTTTAGGTTGATCCCAATGCGTCTGCGTGCCACCATTTTGTTTAAACAGACATGACTTGACTAACCGAAGCAAATATGTTTAGAACTCTAGCCCATGTAGTCATTGGATGTTAGGCGATGTGGAGAGGGTTGGCGGCGTCGACGGCATCGGGGGCGTCGGAGAGGCCGTCAGGAGCAGCGTCTGCCGGGTCCTCGTCGGGGGTCTCGATCTGTTTGATCATTACCTCTTGGCCCTGCAGCAAATAGGTCTCGCCGCTACCGCACTGGGGACAGGTCTTGCCGTGCTCGACCGTCGCGTAGTCGCAGCCGCACGCCTCGCAATGTGTCACGGCCTCGACGGGCTCCACGATAAGCTCCGCGTCCTCGGTGATAGGCTTTTTATCTGCTGCCCAGCGCCAAGCGTCGAGCAGCAAGTCGGGAACGACGCCCGAGACCTCGCCCAGTAGCAACGTCACGCTCGAAACGCGACGCACGCCATTGGCGCGCGCCACGTTCTCAACATCACGAATAATGTGATAAACGATTCCCAATTCATGCAAGGTAGAAACCTTTCAACAACGGTTGATGCGATGCAAACTCAAAGCAAGGGGACGGCGAAGTCTAGCCTGCGCCGTCCCCTTACCCGCCATGGTTACCTATTTACGACCGAACTTGATTTTGATTGCACGCTTTAAAGCATACTTGCCGAGGCTTGGGAGCTTTTGCTCGTATTTGACCATCGTAGAGCACTCGGGGCGGTCGCGATCCAGATGGATAGCGTCAAACGCGCACTTGGTGGTGCACAGACCGCAGCCGATGCACTTGTTGGGGTCGACGATCGAGGCGCCGCAGCCCAGGCAGCGGGCGGTCTCGGCGCGCACCTGCTCCTCGGTAAAGGTCTCAACATACTCGCTAAACGGCGCAGCCTTCTCGCGTTCGCGGTCCACATGCGCAACCTCGCGGCTCGCGTTGTCGTAGCTCTCGAGCACAACGTCGTTGCGGTCGAGCGCGGTGTAGCGGCGCTGGTTGCGGCCGATGGTGAGCGTGGAGCCCGGCTGCACAAAGCGATGGATGGACACCGCGGCCTCGTGACCGGCGGCGATAGCGTCGATGGCAAAGCTGGGGCCAGTGTAGACGTCGCCACCCACAAAGATGTCGGGTTCGGCGGTCTGGTAAGTCTGGGGATCGGCAAGGGCACCCTGGCCGCGGCCGAGCTCCACCTTGGAGCCAGCCAGCAGGTCGCCCCACACAATGGACTGGCCAATCGACATGACGACACGGTCGGCATCGACACGGCGCAGATCGTTCTCGTCGTACTCGGGCGCAAAACGGCCCTCGTCGTCAAAGACACGCGTGCAGCGCTTGAAGGTGATACCGCACACACGACCGGCCTCGTCCAGGTGAATCTCCTTGGGGCCCCAGCCGCAGCTGATGTGAGCGCCGTCCTCAACGGCCTCGCGACGTTCTTCCTCGCTGGCGGGCATCTGGACCTCGCTCTCCAGGCAGAACATCTCAACGTGCCCAGAGCCCAGACGGCAGGCGTTGCGGGCAACGTCGATGGCCACGTTGCCGCCGCCCACCACAATGGTGCGGCCGGACAGGGTATCGATCTTGCCGCTGTTAACCTCGCGAAGGAAGTCGACGGCCACGGTCACGTCCACGGCATCCTCGCCCGGAATACCGGCAAGGCGGCCGCCCTGGCAGCCGATGGCCACGTAAAAGGCCTTAAAGCCCTGCGCGCGCAGCTCGTCGAGCGTCACATCACGACCGACCTCCACGCCATAGCGGAACTCGGCACCCATCAGGCGAATGATCTCGACCTCGGCCTCAATGACGTCCTTCTGCAGCTTAAAGCTGGGAATGCCGTAGGTGAGCATGCCGCCCGGGCGCTCGTTTTTCTCGAAGACGACGGGCTTGTAGCCCTTCTCGGCCAGATAGAAAGCGCAGGACAGGCCGGCCGGACCGGCACCGATGATGGCGATCTTCTGATCAAAGCCGCCAGCGCGCGTCGGCGTCACCACGGGCGGGACGTAGCGGGTCGCGGCATCCAGATCGCGCTGGGCGATGAACTTCTTGACCTCGTCGATGGCCACGGCGGCGTCCACACGGCCGCGGGTGCAGGCGTCCTCGCAGCGGCGGTTGCACACACGGCCGCAGATAGCGGGCAGCGGGTTCTCGCGCTTAATGAGTGCCAGCGCCTCGTCATAGCGACCCTGAGCCGCGAGCTTCAAATAGCCCTGAACGGCAACGTGCGCGGGGCAGGCCGTCTTGCAGGGAGCGGTGCCGGACTCATGCGTCTCGATGCGGTTGTCGTTGCGGTAGTTGGGCGACCACTTGGTGTGGTCCCACTTGGTGGCATCGGGCAGCTCCTGGCGCGGATACTCGGGCACCTGTCCGCCGGCCTTTTTGCTGCAGAGCTTCTGGCCCAGCTTGGCGGCGCCGGCCGGACACACCTCGACGCAGCGACCGCAGGCCACGCACTTGTCCTTCTCGACCTTGGCGACATAGGCCGAGCGCGACAGGTTGGGCGTGTTGAACAGCTGCGAGGTGCGCAGGGCGTAGCACACGTTGACGTTGCAGTTGCAGATGGCGAAGATCTTGTTCTCGCCGTCGATATTAGTGATCTGGTGCACAAAGCCGTTGTCCTCGGCCTGGCGCAAGATGTCGTAAACCTCGTCGCGGGTCACGTAATGGCCACGATCGGTCTCAACCACGTAGTCGGCCATATCGCCCACGGCGATGCACCAATCGGCCGGGTCGTCGGCGCAGCCCTCACCCATCACGCGACGGCTCGCGCGGCAGCTGCAGGTGCTGGCGGCATATTTGCCATCGTATTTGTCGAGCCAATGCTCGATATGCTCGATCGGCACCGAGGTGCTCGCGGCGTCGATGGCCTTCTCGACCGGAATGACGTGCATGCCGATGCCGGCGCCTCCGGGCGGCACCATCGGCGTGGCCTTGGACAGCGGTCCCTTGGACGCCTGCTCAAAGAACTTGGCATAGACCGGGTGCTCCTCGAGCTGGCTCACGCGCATGTTGAGGAACTCGGCAGAACCCGGCACCAGCATGGGCAACACCCATTGCTTGGCGCGCTCGGGGTTTTCCCAGTTGTACTCGAGCAGACCCGTGTAGCTCATGTCGTCGAGCATCTTCTCGATCTGGGTCTCGGGCATGCCGGTGAGCTTGGCCATCTCGGGCAGCGTATAGGGACGGCGCATCTTCATCTTGCAGAGCACTTCGGCCTGCTCGTCGGTTGCGGCCTCGGCAAACGACCAGTACTCGTAGCCCAGCAGCTCGTCGCGATGCAGCAGACGGTTGGTGCAGTGCTCGCACAGCTTGACGATGGCCTCGCGCGGATGCTCCGGCAGCGGCGGCACGAACTCCGAACCGATGTCGGGCTCGGTGTAACTAATCCCCGGTCCGTTGAGAATCATGGTTGTCCCTTCTCTTGCCGCAGCCCGGCGGGACCGCAGCGCCCCTCTTTTTTTGCAGGCCGGACATGCCCCCATGCCGTTCACCCGCCATTGTTGACATTGTGTCAAAAATAGTATTGACGAACCGTCAACAATATTCAAGACTGTTAGGCGAACGGTCAGGCAAAAGAGGATGAAAGGCGGCAAAACATGGGCAATAACACAGCAGGTACCTCTGTGGTCGATGCCGTCCCCGCATCCGATAGCGCGGCAAAGCGCCTGACGGGCGACGAACGCCGTCGCGAGATCCTCGATGCCGTGCGCACCGTAAGCTCCGAGCTGGGCGTGTCCCACCTATCGGTATCGGCCGTGACCAAGCGAGCCGGCTGCACGCGTTCATTGTTCTACCACTACTTCGCCGACATGGACGCCGCCGTCACCGCTGTTATGGACGAGGCGATCGACGACTTTATCTCCGAACTCGAGCGGTGGAACGCCGACCGCACCGTCGGTGATATCGAGGGCGCGCTCGACACCGTCGCCCCGCTCTTTAAGCGCCTGGTCGCCAGCGGCCACGAGCTGCCGAGCACGCTTACCTCGAGCAGCGGCGCGCTCTACGGCGGCTTTTTGCACAACGTGGTCCAGCGCGTGGCGCAGTATATCTGCGACACCACCGTAGTGGATTTTGTCGCCCATCATGAGCTACGCATCGACCATGTCTACGAGACGTTCTACACCCTCATCATGGGCCTTTTGATGTATATCCGCACGCACCCCGATGTGCCCGACGAAACGGTCAAGGAAATCATCGCCTCGACACTCCACATCGAGGGCTATACCGCCAAGTATCCGGAGCGCAAGCCCCAGAACTGACGACATTTGGCCAAACTGCCCGCGATCAGAAGAGGGGCCGCGGGCGTGTGAAAGGAGAGCAGCATGCTGTTCGATGTTTGGGGTAGCGATACCCTTATCCACTGGGCCGGCTGGGCCATGGTCTTTATTGGCCTGATCGTGCTCAACGAAGTCGGCCGCCGCACCAAGCTGGGCGCGGCAATCATCTTTGGCGTGGCTCCGCTGGCCATGACCATCTACTGCGTCGCCATCGCCGTGGGCGTTTCGCAGGGTGCCGAGTGGGCGCTCACCAACCCCACCCATGTGTACCAGAACAGCTGGTTCCACTACGCCAAGGTATACGCGGCGCTCGCCGGTTGCTGGGGCTTCATTGCCATTAAGTACCAGTGGGGAAAGATCGGCAAGGCGCATTGGTTCCGCGCATGGCCGTTTGTGATCGTCGCCATCAACATCATGATCGCCGTCGTGTCCGACTTCGAGAGCGCCTATCACTTCTTTGTCCTGGGCGAGTCCACCTGGGTCACCTCCGAAGGTGCTACGCAGCTGGCCGGCTGGAACAACGTGTTCAACGGCATCGCCGGTCTCATCAACATCTTCTGCATGACCGGTTGGTGGAGCGTCTACGCCTCCGAGGATCAGACCGATATGCTGTGGCCCGACATGACCTGGGTCTACATCATCGCCTACGATATCTGGAACTTCTGCTACACCTACAACTGCCTGCCCACCCACTCCTGGTTCTGCGGCTTTGCGCTGCTGCTGGCGCCCACCGTCGCCGCCTTTATCTGGAACAAGGGCGGCTGGATCCAGAACCGCGCCTTTACGCTGGCTATTTGGTGCATGTTTGCCCAGGTATTCCCCTACTTCCAGGAGGAGTCCATCTTTGTGACCCACTCCACGCTCGACCCCGGCGCCGCTACCGCGGTCTCGATCGCCGCACTGGTCGCCAACGTCGCCGCGATCATCTACATCGCCTACCGTGCCAAGAAGCTCGGCCGCAATCCCTACAAGCAGGATGTCTTTGAGGGCACCAGCGATTGGGAGAAGGCTACCGCTCGCCGCGCCAAGGTGGATTACGCACACGCCGAGTAACGCGCCCGGCGCAGACATCGCTTGAGCACGAAGCAGCATAGCCGGCTCCGCGCAACTCAACGCATTGTAGAGCCCCCGGAATGTGATTCGTTCGCGTTCCGGGGGCCTTTTGCCGCCGCGAGGATGCGGCCGAACGATGCGCTCAGGTTAAATCGGATCTTATATTTCGCACGCGCTTTATATGGCTCCATTTTTGGGTACAGTGTTGTCCCGATATTGAGCTTGGGGGATGTATGAATGATGAGACGATGGGCCAAGAGGATGCGGCCCAAGATGCAGAAGCTTGCGCTGAGGCCTTGGAGAGCTTAGACCGGATTTCACTCGATGAGATTGCGTTTGACGATTCGGGCGTTGATGTGCAGGATGAGCCGGAAACCGAGGCGCAATCCGATAATCAGGATGCAGGCGACGTTGAGCCTGCCGAGGATGAGGCAGATCACGAAGGCACCGAAAGCGAGGCCGGCAACCAGCCCGAATCCGACACGGGCGAGGAAACCGTCTTGCTCGACAGCTTGCCGGCCGAGGATTCGCTGACTCGCGAGCTTCCTGGCCTGGGTTCCGCACCAGCCGTGGACGAGACCATCGCCATGGGCGATATACCCCTGCCGTCCGTTCCCTCGGCACGCGAGGCCGAGGTCCGCCATCGCAAGATGTCGCCCAAGCGCCGCAATCTGATGGTCGCCGGTGTCGTGGCCGTCGCGCTCGTCGCCGGCGGTGCAGGCTATGCTGCCTGGAACGGATATCAGCAAGAGCAGGCTGCCGCTGTCGCCGCCAATGCCCACACGATGATGTCGGTGCAGATTGGCATGCATGCCGCGGGCCTCGACTGTTCCACTGGCTCCAAGATTCCCGTACAGGTGAGCGGTCAGGATTCTGACGGCTCCTCCGTGAGCGAAACGCTCTATGTTGACGAGCACGGCCGCGGCATCAAACTGCTGCCCGGCGATTACACGCTCTCCATCGCTGCCTCCCCCATCGCGGCCGACGGCACCATCTATACCGTCCCGACCACCAAGACGCAGGTCACCGTTAAGAGCGATGGACAGGATTTAAGTGCCCAGGCCACCTTTAAGCTCAAGGTGCCTTCGGCCGACACGGTGACTGACGACCAGATCGATGCCGCCGCCAAGTATGCCGAGGAGGGCGGTGCGAGCTCCGCCGCGGCTGCCAAAGTGCTCCAGCAGGCAGCAACCGCGCGGCGCGACGCCGCCGTCAATGCCGTGAGCGCGCAAAAGGCACAGGCGTCCCGTGATGCTGACGCTCGCCACAAGGCAACCGACCTCTACCAGCTCGATATTCCCGTCGAGTGGTACGGCAAGGTCGCAACTTGGCAAAACGGAAGCACGCTATGCATCTATCTGGGCGACGACGCCAATACGCCGCTCGTGACGCTCGTCGCGGTGCGCGAGGGCGAGAGCTTTACGCCCGATGAAGGCGATACGGTTTTGGGTGCGGCCAATCTAGGCAACGGTTATACCGTCTACGCCAGCGGCCCCGTCTATCCGTACGTGGTGCCCCAGACCATCAACGGGCGGACGCAGAATCCCGTGTCGACCTACCCCATGGATACGGCCATTGAGCTTGTCGAGCTGACGACCGGCAACCGCTATACGTATAGCCAGATCAAGAACGACCTGGTGGGTAAAGACGGCAAGGCCGATGGTGCCACTAAGCTCGAAACCGACTACCTCGCGCAGATCCTGCTGCCGAGTATCAAAGCCCAGGACTAGCCTGGCGCAGCAAGGTGCTCCCCAACCGTGATGAAGGAGCCAGGAGGTCCTGACCCCACAGGCCCATAGATGATTAGGCAAGGAGCCACTTCCATGCGGGCATAACGTGTACCACACCGTGCTCGCATGGAATATCGGTCTGTTCATCCATGGTAACGATTGCCGACTCGCCAAGATCAAACTGGGCCATCGAGGCATCAAGCGCGGCGATTTCGCGCTCGCGCGTTTTCTCACTTGCCATATCCGCACTCACCTGAATCAGGCTATAAGCCCGCATGAGAAGCGCATCCCCAGCCACAAAGTCCACCTCATGGCTTTTGCTCTTCTCTTTGATTAGCAGGCGGCAGACCGAGCCGGTCCTCACCGCGGGAGTCCTTCTTCTTAGCGCATTGAACACTGCGGTCTCGAGCCTCTGGCCCTGGTCCAATGCCGATGCGGGAGAGAATGCTCCAAACATCGCAGGGTCGACAGCGTAGACCTTAGACGCAGACCGCATGTTATTTGCCAGTGAACGCGTGAACTCCGGCACAGAAAATAACAGGTAGGCGTCCTCATAATACTCAAGTAAGTCGCTGAGCGAATTACGACTGACGGGTATCTGTCTGCTCTTGAACTCGTTGTACACTTTGTTCACTGACAGCTCTCGTCCCGAAGATGCCATACACCGCGTCAAGAACAGCGATGCCAGGCGAGGGTTCTTGACGTCGTAACGTTCAACGACGTCCATGGCGACCGTTCGCGAAGCATATTCCTGTAGCAGCTGAATCGCGTCTGCAGGCGTCTGCTCAAGTGTCGCGATGAATCCCCCTCGTTCAAGATACCCGATCAGATGATGTCGAAGCAGCGCTGCATCGCTCGGGGAAAAGGTCGCATCTGACTCGAGAACGCTCCCCGTCTTATATCGAACGTATTCCGAAAAGCTCAATGGAAAAAGCTCTCGCACAAGAGAACGACCCCTGAACTCGCTCTTAAGTTCTGAGGACAGCATCTTAGAAGAAGATCCCGTCACATAGACGGTCGCTTTCTCCGTATCGACTACACGCCGCAGAAACGCACCCCATTCGGGAATTTCCTGGATCTCGTCAAAGAAAATGTAAGCGCCCTCGGTTCGAGCAACAGGATACAGCGCATAGAACGTGTCGAGCACGTCCGCCAGCAGCGATGGCTCATACGGGCGCAAGCGCTCATCCTCAAAATTGAAGTAAAGCATCCGGTCAAGCTCGACGCCCCGGCTCTGAAGCCGCCGCATCTCCTGATACAGGCGATACGTCTTTCCACAACGGCGGGCCCCCACAATCACATTTACGATGTTGTCGCGCTTTGGCTCCTGTGGGTTTCCTAGATCAAGGTCTCGCTCAAAGACCTGCGGAACCCCCTGCTGTTCAAAGTCCTTTATTTTCTGGGCGATCAAGTCGTTGAATGCCATGATTCTCCAATCTTGCTCTCTAGCTAATCAAAATTATAGCGATTCTTGATTAATTAGAGATCAAGATTATGTCTGACTTGATTAACACTTAAGCAAGTTTTTTCACTATTACTGCTCGAAGGATGCCGAGTGGCTGAGAGGGCAACCAAGCTCGAATGCGACTCCCTGGACAGTCGATTTGGGACGGGACTTTTTTGACTACCCCGTCCCAGGAAATCATCGCCAAATTAGCTACTTGATGCAACTAGCGCCAGGGGTCGGCTTCGAACAGCGGCTCGCGCTCGGGGCGGCGATCGCTGTAGGGATCGTAGCCGTCATCGTCCTCGTTCTCGGCACGGATGTAGGGGTCGCGCGGCTTGGGCGCCGGCTTAGGCACAGGCTTGGGTGCGGCGGGTGCGGCATCGGTCGCCGGCGCGCTTGTCTTGATCTCGTCTTTCATCTGCATAGCTCCTCGCATCGCATCCGTTCAATATCATCGATTGTCGCACGAAAAAGGGCGGCGGACCCAATTGGATCCGCCGCCCTTGGCGTTTAGAGACGGCTGGTAGATTTTAAGGCATGGCCCAAAACCTACTCGGCGTCGGGGACCTCGTAGGTGGCCGCCGGCGTGTTGTCGCACACGACGGTAAAGCCGCCGTCCTTGTCGGCATCGACCGTCACCTGATCGCCCTCGCGCACCGTGCCGTCGATGATAGCGGCGGCGATGGCATCCACGACCTCGCGCTGAACCAGACGCTTGAGCGGACGGGCGCCAAAGACCGGGTCCAGGCCGCCCACGGCGAGCATCTGCTTGGCCGCCGGGGTGATGGCAAGCGTCATGCGCTCCTTGGCCAGACGCGCGCGGACGTCGGCGAGCTGGATGTCGACGATCTTCTCGATCTGCGCCATGCCGAGCGGATGGAACACCACGATATCGTCGATACGGTTGAGGAACTCGGGGCGGAAGGTCTGAGCCATGGCCGCGTCGACCTGATGGCGCATCTCCTCCTCGTCCTTGCCCGAAAGCTCGGCGATAGCCTTGGAGCCCACGTTAGACGTCATGATGATAATCGTGTTCTTGAAGGACACCTGGCGACCCTGACCGTCGGTCAGACGGCCGTCGTCAAGCACCTGCAACAGCACGTTGAAGACATCTGGATGGGCCTTCTCCATCTCGTCGAGCAAGATCACGGAGTAGGGGCGACGGCGCACGGCCTCGGTGAGCTGGCCGCCCTCGTCGTAACCCACGTATCCCGGGGGCGCACCGATCAGACGCTGGACGCTGAACTTCTCCATGTACTCGGACATGTCGATACGCACGAGCGCGCGCTCGTCGTCGAACAGGCACTCGGCAAGCGCCTTGGCGAGCTCGGTCTTGCCCACGCCGGTGGGGCCCAGGAAGAAGAAGCTGCCGATGGGCTTGTCCGGATCGGAGAGACCCGCACGGCTGCGGCGCACGGCCGCGGCGACGGCGGAGACGGCCTCGTCCTGGCCGATGACGCGCTTATGCAGCTCACCCTCCAAGCCCTTCAGCTTGTCGAGCTCGCCCTGCATCATCTTGGACACGGGCACGCCGGTCCAGGCACTCACGACCTCGGCGATCTCATCGGAGGTCACCTGTTCGTTGAGGCCCTCGCCGTCCTGCTGCTTTTGCGCCTCGAGCGCAGCCTCGGAATCCTGAATCTGCTGTTGCAGGCCCGGAATCACGGAGTAGCGCAGCTCGGACGCACGGCCCAGATCACCATTGCGCGTCGCGCGCTCCTCTTCGCTCCTGGCCTCGTCGAGCTGTCCCTTGAGCTCTTGCACGTGGTCGATGGCGTTCTTCTGGTTGAGCCAGCCAGCCTTTTGCACGTTGAGTTTTTCCTGGACCTCGGCGATCTCCTGACGCAGGGCCTCCAGACGCTCCTTGGAGGCGTCGTCGGTCTCCTTCATGAGCGCCTGCTCCTCGATCTGCAGCTGGGTGAGCTGACGCGTGGTGGCGTCAATCTCGACCGGCATGCTGTCGAGCTCCATGCGCAGGCGGCTTGCCGCCTCATCGACCAGGTCGATGGCCTTGTCGGGCAGGAAGCGGTCGGCGATATAGCGATCGGAGAGGTCGGCGGCGGCCACGAGCGCGCTATCGGTGATGTGCACGCCGTGGAAGATCTCGTACTTCTCCTTGAGGCCACGCAGAATCGAGATGGTGTCCTCGACGGTAGGCTCGCTCACCATAACGGTCTGGAAACGACGGGCGAGCGCCGCGTCCTTCTCGATGTACTTGCGGTATTCGTCGAGCGTGGTCGCGCCGATCGCATGCAGGTCGCCACGGGCGAGCGCCGGCTTGAGGATGTTGCCTGCGTCCATGGAGCCCTCGGTGGCACCCGCGCCCACAATGGTGTGAAGCTCATCGATGAACAGGATGACCTTACCTTCGGATTTTTGCACTTCTTTGAGCACGGCCTTTAAGCGGTCCTCGAACTCACCACGGTACTTGGCGCCGGCGACCAACGCGCTCATGTCGAGCTCGATGAGGTCGCGGTCGCGCAGGGTGCTCGGCACATCGCCGGCCACGATACGCTGGGCGATGCCCTCGACGATAGCCGTTTTACCGACGCCCGGCTCACCGATGAGCACGGGGTTGTTCTTGGTGCGGCGGGACAGAACCTGAATGGTACGGCGGATCTCGTCGGTACGGCCGATGACCGGGTCGAGCTTACCGGCGCGGGCAAGATCGCAGATGTTGCGACCGTACTGCTCCAACGCCTCAAACTGGGTCTTGTCCTCGGCAGACGTCACGCGGTCATCGCCACGCAGCTCCTCGTAGACCTGCTCGATGCGCTCCTTGGTCACGCCAGCGTCACGCAGTACACGACCAGCCTCGCCCTTGTCCTCGGCAAGCGCCATCAGCAGATGCTCGGTCACCACAAAGCTGTCGCCCATCTTGGTGGCCTTCTTCTCGGCCTTTTCGATGACGCGGACGAGCTCGTTGGACAGGCCCATCTGCTGACCCTCGCCCGAAACCTTGGGCGCGCGGTCGACGGCATCCTGCGTGGAGCGTGCGAGCTGGGCCGGATCAGCGCCGATGCGCTCGATGATCACGGAGATATTGCGCTCGCCGGCACCGAGCAGGGCAGACAGCAGGTGAATCGGCTCCACCGCGCCGGCCTGCGCATCGGCAGCCGTGCTCATGGCGGTCTGCAACGCCTCGCGCGACGTCATTGCTAGCTTATCGATTCTCATGGAATCACCTCTCTTGGGGCGGCCGCCCTACGGGGCGGCTTCACGTTGTTCGAGAAGTATTGTTGCCAGCTTTGTGCGATCTTATACATAAATCTAAGTCTCTATATATAAGATTTTCTGAGTGTTCCCACGACATGCAAACCACCACAAAGGGGACAGACACCTTTGTGGTGGTCGCGGTCTCTACTCCTTCGCCGGACCCGTACTTCCCGATTCGACGGTCCAGGGCATCTCATCCTCGAACAGCCATGTACGGGCAGACCCACTATCGCGTGCAGCCTGCGGGTCAGGCAAGCAGGTCTGTTTATAGGCATCTTGGATACACTGGCCCATAAAATCGTTGAGCTCGGTCTGGTCACCCTCCATGACATAGGCGACATCGCCGTCCATGATGTAGATGCCCGGACCCTCATTGTCCTCGTAGCCCGGATCGTACGAGACATCACATAACTTTGCGCCGTTTGCAGTGTCCAGCTCGATGGAAGAGTGGCATCCGCCAACCATGTCGTTCGCTTTTGCCCGATAGGACGCATATCCATACCAGCGCTTAAAGATTTTGCCCTTGAGCAGCTCGGACGCCCTGTCGATCAGACCAGAATCCGTGGTATAGCGCATAGCCCCAAGCTGAATGCGTGGATAATTACTAATGCCCAGCGCAGCCGGTTGCTCATCAAAATCAACGGTAATGGTCTCAGGCTTGTCGTCGCCGGTCAGAAGTTCGACAGATTGAGTCACAGGCTTGACCACCGGCTCCGTCACCGCAGCAGGTAGAAATGCCATACCGACAGCGCCCGCGCCAACCACAGCGATCGCAAGCGCCAAGACAATCAATCCAATACGGGCAGGACTTCTCACAGCAAAGCACCTCACAATGCAAACCCGCGCCATTTGTCCTAATGATACCGCCGGCTAACACTATCACCAAAGAAGCCGCGCGCTCCCCACCACCACAAAGGGGACAGGCACCTTTGTGGTGGTTTTCGACGCTAACGGTCGACCATCTCACGCCATGAGATTAAACTTGAATTGTTCTCTGAACATATCCATTTCTGCCTATCCTCAACAGCTCTTTGTCTCGAGGAGCGCATATGAAGCCGTCTCATTCCACCGGTCGCAACGTCATCGCCATTCTCGCCATACCCATCGTGATGCTCTTCCTTATCGTCATCACGCCCTTTTCTTTTGGTATCGCCTCGCCCTTCGATCTTTGCGGGATGATCGACGCCGGCTCGCGTGCCACCTCGCTCTCCTTTGTCTGCCGTGGCGTGTTCTACGAATATGCAATTCCCACCGGAAGTTGGCGGTCAAAGTTACCGCTGCTCGGAACGATTGATGGATGCTTCCCCCATTTCAGCCTTGAACCTCAGACGATGAATTATTTGATCGACGACCAGCCCCTCGACTCCATCACCCTCGCCTACGACTACGCACCAAACACCGATGAGCGCCACATGAACCAAGTCCTCGACAAGCTGCTTGGACAGTGCGGGCTCACCGCGGAAGCCGGTCGAACCATCTATAGCAACCAGAAATTAAAGCGAACAGAACTCCGCCGTGTCGGAAAAATCAAAGGGCGAAACGGGGCCGCCTACTGGGATGCCTGGGCAACACGCGACAAGGGCGAATTCGGACACAGCACCTATATGGTCACTGTCTACACCAAAGACGGAATTAAGGACAATGTTGACGATTTCGCGTCATCCAAACTCGGCATCCCCAAAACAACCAAACCCGCCAGCCCAGATGAAATTCTGTAGAGGTGCCCATTAACATGCCGCTCAACGATCACAACAACATCGAGCTCGTCCCCACCGCCACAAAGGTGCCTGTCCCCTTTGTGGCGGTTTTCGACAAAAAGAAGCCGCCCCGATAACAGAGGCGGCATCAAGCAAGCCTATTTATTAGCGTCCCTCAAGACCCAACGAAAACGCAGCGATGGAATCGAGAACCGACAATAGCCCGTTCGCACAGATAGAGGCGGAGATTCAAGGTCAGAGTCCGGCTTAAACGGCTTAGCTATCGCACGTCACAACGTTCTCGTCGTCCTCCCTATCGTATTTATAGTGCTTACTGTGAAAATAGTGAGTTTAGTGAGAATAGTATCGCTCAAGACTCGTGAACTGAATTATTGACCTCTCGCCCAGAATGAGTGGGGCAAATATTCCTATTAGAGGTCAAATCGAAGCCCAATAGGGCCTTTTCGCCCCGTCATTTCGACCGATCGCTTTCTTTTGAATATTGTCGTAAGCTGGTATCACTTATCTTAATGAATGCATACTGTTTGCGAGGTACCCGCCGTGAAACGCTCCACCTATATCGGCCTGCTCGTCTTAGCGTTTGCGATTACCGCAGTCGGCGTAGGAATTATCTATCTCGCATTTCTCCCTGCCTCGGCAACGCAGGCGGCGGTTGAAACCGTAAGCTACCCCATCGAAATCCTCACCGATATCGTCAAACCCGATTCGATCACCGTCGATTTCGACGGTACGCCCGCAGCGCTTGGGGTCAGTAACTATCCCCGAATCGAACTTGGAGCCACGCGCTATACCCAAGATGAGCAGCTTATCGGTAAGGCAACCAGTTTACTCAAAGGCAAGACGTTTAAGCGGTGGTACGGCGCCGCAACATATCGAGCCAAGAACGGCCAAATGGTTGGCGGGTATCATTCGACCCTTGAGCTCGATGCGGCAAACGGGAGCAAATTGTGCAACGTCTCATACGACCCCGGCTGCGTGGACAATGAAGGACCGGGGGTCTATATCTCGGATGGCGACGTAATCTACGTCATGGAGGGCGACCAGACGGCAGTCGTCGATTTTATGGATCGGTGTACCGAGGATGCCTACGAACAAACCTGCGAGCCCGATCCGCAGACAGCGCGCAACAGTGGCTCGGCACGCACTTGGCTATTTGACGATGAAATAACCTGGACCCCATCGAAATAAGGACCCGCCGGGCAGGCACCTTTGTGGTGGTTTCGGCTCCGATGTTCCACTGTCTCGATCTGTAACATCTAGCGGCCCTTTTCGATCCTAGATGTTACAGATTGAGATGAAATGATCGGCGGCGATCGTTTGTCTCAATCTGTAACAACCGCTCGTCAAATAGGGGCCCAGATGTTACAGGTCGAGACAAACGGAACCACCGCAAAGGCGCCTACCCCTTCATGGTGGTTTTCGACAAAAGAAGCCGCCCCGATAACAGAGGCGGCATCAAGCAAGTCTATTTATTAGCGTCCCTCAAGACCCAACGAGAACGCAGAAATGTAGCCCGGGGCTTACCCTTTCCCGAACGCGACCCTCGCGAAGCGCGTGAGCGGGCGGGAAAGGGTAAGCCCCGGGCGGACAATTAAGTGCGTTACTCGGCAGCGGCCTTGAACTTGTTGTAGTTGATCAGGCAGCCGGCCTTGACGATGGCACGCTCCTCTGCCGTCATATCGGCAATGTAGAGCTCAATCTGCTCGACCGCACCGTCGGCGCGCACCACGTAGGCGGCGATGTCCTTTAGGTCACCGTCGAGCGCGGCACGGATACCCGGCACAAAGACATAGTCGCCCACCTCAAAGCTGGGCTCGGCCTCCATCTGGAAGGGCACCATACCCCAGTTCATCACGTTGGAGCGATAGCGCTTGGTGGCGTACTCGTGGACGATGTTGGCCAGACCGCCGATCACGCGCTGACAGCTCGCGGCCTGCTCGCGGGCGGAACCGTCACCGGGCTTCTTGGCATAGAGCATGGAGCCGTACTCAGTCGCCTTGGCATCGGCCGCGACACCCGCGCCGACCAGCGCCTCAAACACGCCCGCAAGCTCGGCATCGAGTGCCGCCAGATCGCCTGCTGCCTCGCCGGCAACGCGGCGCTTCTCCACGGCGTCGACCTCCTTGGAGCGACCCACGTAGGCCGGATCGCGACGGCTGAGCGTAAACTCGGCCAGGCCCAGCGGGTTGGAGCGGAAGGAGCTCGTCTCGCCCGAAGGAATGAGCTCGTCGGTCGTGGTGACCGGATCCATGATCTTGGAGCACACCTTGAGCAGGATATCGTCGCCGAGCGGCTCCATCGCGGGCCACGGCTTGATGTTGGGACCCTCGACCAGCTCGTCGGCAGGCTCCGCCTTGCCAAAGCCCCAGTACACGCGCTTTTTGTACGGCGCGTCGTCAAAGGTGTACTCGCAGGCCTCGTCCCAAGTCTCCTCGGGCAGGTCGGTCGCCGGCGTCAGGACGCCGCCGTTGGCAGCCGTCGCCGCAATGGAGCGGGCGTCCATCAGGGCCACGGCGCTCAGCTGGCCATTGCCCGGCTTGGAACCCTCGCGGTTGGGGAAGTTGCGCGTAGTGTGGCGGATCGAAAGGCCGTTGTTGGCGGGCGTGTCGCCGGCGCCGAAGCACGGGCCGCAGAACGCCGTTCGCACGATCGCGCCGGCCTCCATGAGGTCGTAGATGTAGCCGCGGCGTGTAAGCTCGAGTGCCACGGGCTGGCTCGTGGGATAGACCGACAGCGAGAACTCGCCGCAGCCGGTGTTGGCGCCCTTGAGCACGCGGGCAGCCTGGACCACGGAGTCGTAGTTGCCGCCCGAGCAGCCGGCGATAACGCCCTGCTGCACGTGCAGCTTGCCGTCGACGATCTTGTCGAGCAGGCTAAAGTGCGTCTTGCCCTCGCCGATCTTGGCGGCCTCGAGCTCGACCTCGTGCAGGATGTCCTCGAGGTTCTCGTTGAGCTCGTCGATCTCAAAGCCGTTGGAGGGATGGAACGGCAGCGCGATCATGGGCTTGATGCTCGACAGATCGACCTCGATGCAGCCGTCGTAGTAGGCGACATCGGCGGGCTTGAACTCGCGGTAGTCGTCGCCGCGGCCGTGCATGGTCAAAAACGCGTGTGTGTCCTCGTCGGTGGCCCAGATGCTCGACAGGCAGGTGGTCTCGGTGGTCATGACATCGACGCCGTTGCGGTAGTCGGTCGTCATGCTCGCGATGCCCGGGCCCACAAACTCCATGACCTTATTCTTGACGTAGCCCTTGGCAAAGACGGCACGGATGATGGCGAGCGCCACGTCGTGCGGGCCGACGCCGGGGCGCGGGGCGCCCGTGAGGTAGATGGC
>USHR01000008.1 GCA_900554495.1 uncultured Collinsella sp. | reverse complement strand
GCGGTGCAGATTGGCGGCACCATCGCCAGCAACATCTCGAGCCTCGCCCACCTCAAAAAGCATGACCACCACGACCTCATGCTCGCCGGCATCTCGTCGGCCTTTGGCGCCGTATTCGGTTCACCCCTCGCCGGAGCCTTCTTTGGCATGGAGATGTGCTTTATCGGCAAGATCGACTACACCGCGGGCATCTACTGCTTAGTCGCCTCGTTTACCGGCTACTTCACATCACTCGCCCTGGGTACCGAGTACGAAGCGAATGTCATCGCCAGCGTTCCCGCCATGACGCCCAAGACAGTCGTCATCGTTGTTATCAGCGCCATCATCTTCGGTCTGACGGCACGCCTCTTTGCGTGGTCGGTTCGAACCGTCAAGAGCCTGTACGGTCGCTTTATCACCAATTACCTCGTTCGCGCACTTATAGGCGCACTCGTGGTTTTGGCCGCCTATGCCCTCCTCGACGCCTGGGACTACGCCGGCCTTTCCACGTGGCTTTCCGGCGCTGGATTTGCCGGCAACACCACCCTGGCGGACGCAGCCATCAAGTTGGTCGTCACAGCGCTTACCCTGGGCGCGGGCTTCCAAGGCGGCGAGGTCACGCCCCTGTTTGGCATCGGTGCGGCACTCGGTGGCTGGATCGGTTGCCTTACCGGGCTCGATCCCAGTTTTCTGGCGGCTCTCGGCATGCTCGGCATGTTCTGCGCCGGCCTCAACGTACCCATCACCACCTGCATGATGGCCATCGACCTGTTCCACGGCACGGCCGCCGGGTTCTTTGTCATCGTGGCCTTTATCAGCTATCTCGCCGGCGGACACCGCGGCGTGTACCCCGCCCAGCGCATCATCTCACCCAAGCGCCGTTCGCTTATTGTGGATGAGGGCGGTACGGTAGCGGATGCTATCGAGCGCCACAACGACCTGATAGAGTAGATGTAATAATCGCCGTGCAGCCACAATCAGGGGCAATTCGACCTGAGCGCGACCGCATCGTCACGTCATACGCCGGGAGTCGCCCCATGCACGCAACTGATTTTGGCCGCACGCTCATCATCGCCAACCCAGCCGCCCAGTCGGGTGCGGCGCACGAAGTTGCCGAGCGCCTGCAACGCTTTTTGGATATGACCGCGCGCGCATCCCAGTTTGACCTGGTGCTGACCGAGCGCATGGGACACGCCAAGGAGCTGGCCGCCCAGGCAACGGACTATCGCACCGTTATCGCACTCGGCGGCGACGGCGTAATCCACGAGGTCGTCAACGGGCTTATGACGCAAAAGGAGGACGCCCGCCCCGCTCTTGCCGTCCTGCCCGTTGGCTCCGGCAACGATTTTGCCCAAACGCTCGGCATCGACGATTTCTCCGGCAAGGATTTTGGCGCACTGCTCACCTGTGAGCTGCAGCGTCAGGACATCGGGCGCATTCGCTCATGGAACCCCGCAAGCGGCAGCGGCGAGGCTACCGTTGAGTACTACGACCAGACGCTTTCGGTCGGCATCGATGCCGCCATCGGCCTGGGCACCACCGAGCTGCGCAAAAAGACGGGTCTCACCGGCGCGCCGCTCTACACTCTTTCGGGACTAGAGCAGTTTGGCCTACGCTATCGCAACTACCCCATGACAGTCAGCTTTGACGGGGCGCCCGCCGAGCGCGTGAGGGCAATCATCATGGCGATTCAGCTGGGTCCTTCCTATGGCTCGGGCTATCGTATCTGTCCCGAAGCCGACCCCTGTGACGGCATACTCGACGTCTGCTACGCCTGCGGCCCCGTCCCTCGCGCGGTAGCCCTGCCTTTGTTCCTTTCGGCCAAGGACGGCCACCATACCAAGTTGCCGCCGGTTCGCATGCGCCGCTGTCGCCATGTCGAGCTTACCTTTGAGGAGCCCGACTACCCCATCCAGGCCGACGGCGAGCCCATCGTCGCCTCGCGCATCGAGGTGGACATCCTCGCCGGCGCCCTCCACGTCTGGCGCCCCACCCGCTAACCCCACCTAAGTTGCGGTGAAATAGGGACTGTTTATGCAGCTAAAGCCGCAAAACAGTCCCTATTTCACCGCAACTTACAAGGAGGCTATTCGTCGCTGCCCGGTTTGCGTCGGTTGGCCTTTTTAATGGCGTTGAAGCGTTTGTCGTTGAGCCTGCGCTGGCGAGAGCGTTGAGGCACCTTGGTCTTTACGCGTCGACGCGGTGGACGCCCGCGACGCTCAAGCTCTGCCCTCAGCTTACGCAAACAGCTCGCACGATTCTGGAACTGACTGCGGCTCTCGCGCGCCGTCACGGTAATCCCCGAAGGGATATGCTTCATGCGCACCGCCGAGTCCGTCGTGTTCACGCCCTGTCCGCCCGGACCCGTCGCGCGAAACACCTGCACCTCGCAATCGCGCGCCAACTCCTCGACCGACATCTCGGCATAGCGCGCATACTCGCGCCATTCCATCTTGTTCTCATCCATATCAGCACCTCCCCTCATACAAAAAATGTGACAAAGGGACAGTCCCTTTGTCACATCGCATACCAATCGCTTGTGTTGCGCGCTTAGGCGAAGGTGATCTCGCCGTTCTCGCAGTCCATATCGGCGATACGGGCCAAGCTCTCAACGCGGAAGCCGCGCTTACGGAGCTTATCGCCGCCGCCCTGGAAGCCCTTCTCAACGGCGATGCCAATGCCGGCAACTTCGGCGCCCGCAGCCTCGCAGATCTTAATAAGGCCCTCAAGCGCGCAGCCGTTGGCCAGGAAGTCGTCGATAATCAGGACCTTATCGCCCTCGGACAGAAAGCGCTTGCCGACAATGACCGGGTACTCCTTCTGCTTGGTAAAGGAATAGATGGTCGTGACATACTGCTCGCCGTCAAGGTTGATGGACTGCGCCTTCTTGGCAAAGACCACCGGCACGCCGCCAAAATGCTGAGCCGCGATGCAAGCCATGCCAATGCCCGAAGCCTCAATCGTCAGGATCTTGTTGATCTCGACACCCTCGAACAGACGGGCCCACTCGGCGCCCATGTGGTCGAACAGCTCAACGTCGCATTGGTGGTTGAGGAAGGCATCAACCTTAAGGACGTTACCGGCCTTTACGATGCCGTCATGGCGAATACGATCCTCAAGCTCCTGCATGGCGCAACCCCTTCTCGCGGCAACGATACCGCGCGATTAATAAACGTTGTTCGATAGTCTACCACGGACCGACCCCCGCCCGTCCCACAAGCCGCATCGCACCACAAACCAGTCTTTTTGGGACGGCGCGAATCGTGGCAGACAGCCTCCCAACACGCTAATGGCGGGCGCGCATCTTCACCAAACGCACCATGGCAAGCGCAAAGCCCACAGCGGCCACAGCCATCAACACATAGAACACCGAACGGAAACCAAACAGGAACACATCCGGACGTCCTGCAACAAAACTGGTCACGGCCTCGCCCATCGCCACGCTCATCTGTCCATACAGGATATTCGACGCCACCGTAATGCCGAGTGCCATACCCGCATAACGCGCCAGGCTACCCAGACTACCCGCAAAGCCGAGTGCTTCGCGCGGAGCCGAGCCCATGTACAACGAATTGTTAGGGCTCTGGAAAATCGACGTACCGCACGACATAAACGCGACGCAGCATACGATCACAGGGATAGAAGAGTGCTCGTCGAGCGTGCTTACTGCAAAGAGGCCGCACACATACACGCCCAAGCCGACCGCCGTGGGGCCCTCGCAGCCAACGCGGTCCGAAACCGTACCCGAAAGCGGGCCGATAAAGGCATTCACCATTGGCAGCGCCAAAAAGAGCAATCCGGAAATGTCGGAACCAAAGCCGTGGGCGTCCTGAAAATAGAACGGCAGAATAAACTCGGATGCGCCAATGCCAACGAACACGATGAGCATGCAGGCAAGGTTGATGGTGAAGGCCGAATTTGCAAAGCAGCGACGAGCGGCCTCGATCAGGGACATGGGGCGCTCGCCGGCCTCCGGCTTAACATGCGGTAGCGTGTAGAGCCCCACGATAACCGAGATGACGCCAATGGGCAGGTTGATGAGGAAGATGCTCTCCCAGGGGAAGCTTGCCACCAGCATGCCGCCGAGCACGGGGCCACACATCATGCCGAGGGCCACGAAGGTCGCGAGAATACCCATGGCACGGCCTCGTTCGCGCGCCGGAAATGACTCGGTGATGATACCCATGTTGTTGGCCATGGCCGCCGCGCAACCGACACCCTGAACAATGCGTGCCAGGATAAGAACCTCGAGCGAGGCCGAAAGGCCGCACAGCAGCGAACCGACCGAAAAGACGATGACGCCCAGCTGGAACACATTCACCTTGCCGCGCACGTCGCCCAGACGGCCAAACGGCAACATAGCCACGCAAGTCGCAAGCAGATACACCGAGCTTACCAGCTGAATGCGATCGAGGCCCACGCCCAGCTCCTTTTGCATCACGGGCAGCGCCACGGTCACGACGGTCGAATCCAGACACACCATAAACGTCATGATGAGCACGGTAAACAGAATCGCCCACTTGTTCTTGCCATGGGTGTCGCCCTCTAGGGCAAGGTGCTCGCGGCGCAGCTGCTCTGCAGTTTTCTCCATATCCATCCTTTCGAGTGGCCTAACGCAAAAAAACGGGGCCCCGATCGCCTGCAAACAGCCGCGATTGAGGTCCCGCCTACGGAATCGGAACGAAAGGTCACCGAAGCTTTCTGCCAGCATCGGCGCCTTGCACGAACGCTAGCCTAGCACTGCTCGAGCGCCTGCTCAAGGTCGGCAATCAGATCGGCCGTGTCCTCGAGGCCGCACGACAGGCGCACCATGTCGGCGGAGATACCGCAGGCGATGAGCTCCTCATCGTTCATCTGACGGTGTGTGGCGTTTGCCGGATGCAAGCAGCAGGTGCGGGCGTCGGCCACATGCGTGGCGATCTGGGCGAGCTTGAGGCTCTTCATAAAGGTCTCGGCCGCCGCGCGACCACCATTAAAGCCAAAGCTCACAACGCCGCAGGTACCGTTTGGCATGTACTTCTGAGCGAGGTCATAGTACTTGTCGCCCTCCAGACCCGGATAGCTCACGAAGCGCACCTTGGGATGGCTCTGCAGGAACTTGGCAACGGCCAGGCCGTTCTCGCAATGACGCGGCATGCGCACATGCAGGCTCTCGAGCGAGCTGTTCAAGAAGAACGCCGCCTGCGGGTTCTGCATGGGGCCAAGATCGCGCATGAGCTGCGCGGTGGCCTTGGTAATGAAGGCGCCCTCGCGACCGAACTTCTCGGCATAGGTCACGCCATGGTAGCTCTCGTCAGGCGTGGTGAGACCCGGGAACTTGTCCGCATGGGCCATCCAGTCAAACTGGCCGTGGTCGGCGATCACGCCGCCCAGGTAGGCAGCATGTCCATCCATGTACTTGGTGGTGGAGTGCGTAACGATGTCGGCGCCCCACTCAAAGGGACGGCACATCACGGGCGTCGGGAAGGTGTTGTCGACCATCAACGGCACACCGTGGTCATGTGCGGCCCTGGCAAAGCGCTCAATATCGAGCACGGCAAGGGCGGGGTTGGCGATGGTCTCGCCAAAGACGAGCTTAGTGTTGGGTTGGAAGGCTGCCTCCAACTCCTCATCGGTGCAGTCGGGGGCAACGAACGTGCAGGTCAGCCCCATACGGCCCATGGTGTGGGCGAGCAAGTTGTACGTGCCGCCGTAAATGGCAGAACTCGCGACCACATGATCGCCGGCACCGGCCACGTTAAAGATCGCGAGGAAATTCGCAGCCATGCCCGAGCTCGTGAGCATCGCGGCAGTGCCTCCCTCCATCTCGCAGATCTTGGCGGCAACCAGATCGCACGTGGGGTTCTGCAGACGGCTGTAGAAGTAGCCCGACTCCTCTAGGTCAAACAGCTTGCCCATGTGCTCGGACGTGTCGTATTTCCACGTGGTGGACTGGTAGATGGGCACCTGGCGCGGCTCGGCATCTCCCGGGTGATAGCCGCCCTGGACACATGTAGTACCGATGGTCTGCTCGCTCATATCTAGCTCCCTTGCCTGGGTTACGTTTTATTCGGTTCACAATACCGCTACCCTGCACCCCTCTCAACCCATCCCCAAGGTAGGTTAAGGGACAAATTGATCAGGGGTATTTATCTCAAGCCTTGGGCATTTGTTCGATAGATAAAAACAAGGCATACATGAAGCTCTCGATGATTGCATGCCCCGTCACGGGTACCATAGGCAGGTACACCGTGACCAAGGAGACAACGATGAAGCAAATCGATACGGCCCAGCTCGACATCACCGCCTGTCAGGCTCAGGCTGCCGAATACCACGCCCGTGGCTTTAACTGCGCCCAGGCCGTCGCCTGCACGCTCGCACCTGCCGTCGGGCTCGACCCCCAGACCGCCTTTACCCTCACCGAGGGCTTTGGCGCCGGCATGGGCGGCATGACCGAAACCTGCGGTGCCATCTCGGGCGCCGTGGCCATCATGGGCTTTGTGATGAGCGACGGCATGGAAAACCCCAAGACCAAGGGCCAGACCTACAAGCTGTCGCGCGAGATTGCCAAGCGATTTGGCGAGAAGAACACGACGACCGTCTGCGGCACGCTCAAGGGCATCGGATCGGACAAGGGTCCGCTCCGCAGCTGCCCTGGCTGCATCGACGATGCCGTCGCGATCGCCTGCGATGTGCTAAAGCAGCTCGCCGAGTAAACGGCAGCAACGGAAAAACAAAGGCCGGCGTGCGCTTGGGATCCATCCAAAAGTACGCTGGCCGTCGCCGTTAGAACTCGGCAAATTCGGGGGCGCCGACCTCAATCTCCTCGCGCCCCGCCATAAGCTCGCGCATCTTAGCGCAAAACGGCTCCTGCTCCCCCGCCTTAAACACCAAATGAATCGTCACGGCATCCGCGTAATCGGTATCCGAAACCTTGGCGCCCGAATCCTGCGCCAGGCGAAGCACCTGTTCGTATTGCGGATAGGCCACATGAACATCAACGGGCACAACGCTCGTCATCTCAACGATCTGTCCGGCCTCCTGAGCCGCGGCCACCGCCGCCTGCGTCGCCGCGGTATAGGCGCGCACCAAGCCACCGGGCCCTAACAGCGTGCCACCAAAATAGCGCGTCACTACGCAGCAAACATTTTTGAGTTCCGCGCCACGCAACACCTCGAGCGTCGGCATACCGCTCGTGCGGCTCGGCTCACCATCATCGCTCTGGCGCTCGCGTCCATCGACTAAAATCCACGCGGGAACATTGTGTCGAGCGTCGTAATGACGCTTGCGAACCATCTCGATAAAGGCATTCGCCTCATCCTCGGACTCAATATGGACCAGTTGGGCAATAAAACGGCTCTTGCGGTCCACAAACTCGCCCGAAGCCTCAATATTCGATTGCAGAGTAAAATAGCTGTCCAACAAAGCCCCTCAACAACAAGCAAAGCAACAAACAGCCTCAATAATACGGCAAAGACAGAACCGTTGTCCTCGCCGACAAGAACGGAAACGCCAATAATGCCGTCACCAACAGCGAGAACCCGTCAGCGCGAGCAAGGTGCCTTGAAAGACGAGGGCATTGACCTTATGGGCATGCCCGAAGGCTTGTAAGGCAGATTGCCGCGCTGACGGGTTCGCAGCGTCAACATAGTTGCCAAGTGGGCCTATAAGCCGGGTTCTGTCGTGAACGGTCATTTATCTTGTCTGCACGTTACCGTGCAGCTCCACGCACGCTACCCGAACGCGGACCGGGCCGGCCCATAGCGTTCCTATTCGCGCTTGCTCCGGATGGGGCTTGCCAAGCCGCCGTGTTGCCACGACGCTGGTGGTCTCTTACACCACCGTTTCAGCTTTTCCCTTTACGCCTTGCGGCGCAGGTGGGAGTCTTCTTTTCTGCGGCGCTTTCCGTCGGATCACTCCGCCCGGCCGTTAGCCGGCATCCCGCCCTCTGGAGCCCGGACTTTCCTCACGCGTACTGCAAGCAGCACATCGCGCGACCGTCTGGCCCACTCAGCAGTGCAAGAGTGTAACACACCGTTGCCGCAGGCAATGGCACAACGCAAACGCTCGACACGATAAACCAAGAACCGCCATGCGCTACAATGGTCCTGTCGATGGGCAACGTCGTCAGTCGAGACGCGACCGCGCTCCACACCCCTCCGTCTACTCGGTGTGTTCCCGTCTCCTCCCCGAGGCGGGATGTCGGCATTTTTTCATGCACCGACAACCAAATAGCTTGTGGATAGCATGGGCAGCATCATGCATCTCGGCACCAAATGCAAAAAGGGACCCGTCCATTGCGGACGGGTCCCTTAAAACAAGTGATCGTCAAACCGATTTACTCGGCGTCGGTCTCCTCGTCCTTCTTCTCGGAAGGCAGCGGGGTAACCTCGATCTCGACACCCAGAGTCTCAGCAGCGGACTTCATGGACAGGGAGATACGACGACGGTCGAGGTCGATCTCCATGACCTTGACCTGAACCTTGTCGCCCACATGGGTGACCTGAGAAGGCTGATCGACGTGCTTGTTGGCCATCTCGGAGATGTGCACCAGGCCCTCGATGCCCTCGCCAAGGTCGACGAAAGCGCCGAACGGGACAAGCTTGGTCACAGTGCCCTCGACGATAGCGCCGACGGGGTACTTCTTGACCAGTGCGCGCCACGGATCCTCGGTGGTCTGCTTGAGACCCAGGGAGATGCGCTCGCGGTTGAGATCGACGTCGAGAACCTCGACCTCGACCTCCTGGCCGACCTTGACAACCTCGGAAGGATGGTTGACGTGGTTCCAGGAGAGCTCGGAGATGTGGATGAGGCCGTCGATACCGCCGAGGTCGACGAAGGCGCCGAAGTCGACGATGGAGGAAACGGTGCCCTGGAGACGCATACCAGACTTGAGCTTGGACAGGATCTCGGAGCGCTCGGCCTTACGGGACTCCTCGAGCACGACGCGACGGGAGAGGACGACGTTGTTGCGGTTGCGGTCCATCTCGATGACGCGGGCCTCGATGCGGGTGCCCATGTAGGAGGTGAGGTCCTTGACGCGACGGAGGTCGACGAGGGAAGCGGGCAGGAAGCCACGCAGGCCGATGTCGAGGATCAGGCCGCCCTTGACAACCTCGATAACCTCGCCCTCGACGTTCTCGCCGGAGTTGAACTTCTCCTCGATGCGGTTCCAAGCACGCTCGTACTCGGCACGCTTCTTGGACAGGACCAGACGACCGTCCTTGTCCTCCTTCTGGAGAACCAGAGCCTCGATGGGATCACCGAGTGCAACGATGTCTGCAGGGTTAGCGTCCTTGCGGATGGACAGCTCGCGGACCGGGATAACGCCCTCGGACTTGAATCCGATGTCAACGAGCACCTCGTCATGCTCGATCTTAACGACAGTGCCGTTAACGAGATCGCCCTCATCAAAGTCGGTAATCGTACCGTCGATGAGGTTGTTCATCTCCTCCTCATTGACATCGTCAAGAGAGAAAATGGACGAGTTCTGAATCTCACTCAAAGGTGGACCCCTTTCGAACTACGGGGCCCCGATTGCTAGGACCTACAGAAGGGTGCGACAAGCACACAACGTTTAGGAACACTCGGGAGCCGACAGATACTAATGTGACGCTTATGCAATCACGTTCGTATAGGTTACGGGGAAATGAGTTCGATTTCAAGCGTGAACTGCGATTTTTTACTCGTGTGGAGACTTTTTCGTAATCTTATGAACACACGTCTCCGCAACTTGACGATAACCAGCCAGGCATTTGGCTTTGGGGTAAAGTATCCGGAGCCAACGATTCTAGATCGATTTTTCGAGAAAGGTGCCCGCGTGCTCAAAGCAGTCGTTTTCGATATGGACGAAACGCTTCTCAGCATCAACCTCAACGCGTTCATCCTTCGCTATTTTAAGGATGTCTCTTCGATGCTCGCGGATATCGGGCGCCGCAGCCGCGGTGGCACGATGGCGCGCCTCGGCACCATCCTGGTCGACCTCAACGCCAATCGCCGCAGCGGCACGGACAACCGCACCAATCTTGAGTTTTACCAAGAAGAGGTCGAGCGCCGATGCGGGATCTGCCTCTCCGATCCCCTCATCTACGAGGCGTTTACCTACTATGACCGCGAAATTCTTCCGTACAAGAACGACGAGGTCATTAACGCCCACGCTATGCCGGGCGCGCACGCCGCGCTCCAGGCCGTACAGGACGCTGGACTGCGTTGCGCGCTCTTTACCAACCCCAGCTTTCCCCAGGGGGCCATCGAGTGCCGCATGGGCTGGGGCGACCTGGCCGACGCCCCCTTTGAACTCGTGACGCACATGGGAAACACCACCCGCTGCAAGCCCGATGCCACCTACTATCTAGAGCAGCTTCAGGTGATGGGGCTCGAGCCGCACGAGGTCCTCATGGTGGGCAACGATCCCAAGCGCGACTTCCCCAGCCCCGCCTGCGGCATTCAGACTGCCTATGTGGGCCAAGGCAAGCCCAGCCGAGCCACCTGGCGCGGAACCATGGAAGACTTCGCCCGCGACTTTAACGCCGTAATCGAGGCCTTCTACGAGCACCAAATAGCCGACGAACTGTCGTAGGACCCCTCCCTCGCTCCAAAAAAAGCGCCACAGGTTGAGCATAAGTCAGCGAAAACGCCCCTAAGCGAGCAATGTGCCTTGAAAGAGGAGGGCATAGGCCTTCTGGCCATGCCCGACGATTGAAAGGCAGATTGCCGCTTAGGGGCGTTTGCAGCGTCGACTGGTTACGCGGTTTGGTAAAACCGCGTAACTAACAAACCTGGGTTTTGCCGATCATGATGTTGAGGATCTCGACGTCGGTATCTTTCATACCCACACGGCCCACGTAGCCCATGCTGGCGATTGTCTGCTCAACGGTATCTTGGATCAGGCCCTCGCCGGCGCGGAAGCCGCGACCCTGCATGGCCATATCATGGCCCAGAATCGCCGCATCGACGGCAGCCGAGATCTTGGCGGCACAGCTCGCCTTGGCGCCGTCGCACACGATGCCGCCCACGTTACCGAGCGTGTTCGTAACCGTCGCGCCAATCTGCTCGCGCGTGCCACCGCACAGCCAGGTAATCGCAGCGCCGGCGCCGCACGCGGCGCAAATAGCACCGCAAAACGCCGAGAGCGCACCAATATAGCTCTTGATATGCACGGCGATCAGATCAGAAAGCATCACAGCGCGCACCAGGCGATCATGGTCGCAGCGCAAATACTCGGCATACTCCATAACGGGCAAGGCACAGGTAATGCCCTGATTGCCCGAGCCGCACACGATGGCGACCGGCAGCGCGCAGCCGTTCATGCGGGCATCGGACCCGGCGGCCGCACGGGCACGGGCACGGCAGGCGACGTCATCGGCACGAGCACCCAGCAGCGTGCGGCCCACCTCGGCGCCCCAAGCGTGCGCAAGGCCCTCGGCACTGATCGCACCGTTCAACTCAATCTGACGCTCAACGGCAGCGCGGGCGTCCTCAATGTCACCGTCCTCGATAAAGTCGATGATGGACTCAATGCTCATAGGGGTATCGGCGTTATCTGCCGCACGCTCGGCCACGACGCGCTCGGCGCAGGCGGCACACTCCCCCGCCGACTTGCCGCATACCGGAATACCGTCGAGCGTATGGCACGTGACATTGGTGTGATGATCGGTAATCTCGACGACCGCGGTATGGCCCCCGGCCGTGGCAGTCACCTTGATGTAGAGGTTGGGCACACCCTCGACAAGCGACACATCGCAGTAGCCGGCGTCGGCGAGGAGCTCGGCCACGCGTGCACGGTCTTCATCGTTAACGCTCTCGAGCACCTCGAGAGCGCTCTTAGCGTCGCCACCCACGGCACCCAGCACGGCTGCCGCCTCAATACCGTGCATACCACCCGAGTTGGGCACGGTCACGCTCTTAACGTTCTTGATGATGTTGCCCGAGCAGGCAACGTCCATATGATCGGGCTCGCAACCGAGCGTCTGGCTCGCCAGTGCCGCTGCATAGGCAACGGCAATGGGCTCGGTGCAGCCGAGCGCACAGACAAGCTCGCGGTTCAAAACATCGCAAAACGCGGCATCACGAAGGGAATCGGTAGGCATAGGTATCTCCTACTTGTATAACGGACTGGGCTCTCGAAAATAATTAGTTCTTTTATTTGATAACAATGCATCAAAAACCGCAACCATGGTTCCGGCAGACGGCGCTCAAGCGCAAACTGACGACATTCATTCACGAGAAGCCGGTCTTGTTGCATGCTAAAGCGTTTGACCAAAAAACGCCCGAGCGTTTACGCAAAAGTCGCGCTATCATGCAGTCGAACGCGGTAAAACCTTTAGCAATTCCGCCGCACGGACCAGAGAGGAACCACTCATGAAGATTGGTATCGGCAACGACCATGCCGCCGTCGAGCTCAAGAACATCATTTCCGAGCACCTGAAGGAGCGCGGCTGCGAGGTCGTGAACTTTGGCACCGACACCTCCGAGAGCTTTGACTACCCCATCGCCGGCTACAAGGTGGGTAAGGCCGTTGCCAACGGCGACGTCGACCTGGGCATCCTCATCTGTGGCACCGGTGTCGGGATTAGCCTGGCTGCCAACAAGGTCGAGGGCGTACGCGCCGTTGTGTGCTCCGAGCCCTTCAGCGCCAAGCTCTCTCGCATGCACAACAATACCAACGTGCTCGCCTTTGGCGCCCGCGTCGTGGGCTCCGAGCTCGCCAAGATGATCGTCGACGAGTGGCTCGACGCCGAGTTTGAGGGTGGTCGTCACGAGCGTCGCGTTAACCTCCTCAACGAGATCGATCACACGCGCGGCCTTAAGATCGTCGACGAAGCCTAAACTATTCAGTGCCACAAGCTAACAGCAGGGGCCCGCTCGGAACACATGACCGAGCGGGCCCCTGCATAGATTTTGGAATAAAAGGGCGCCGCGGATGGAGTTCCGCGGCGCCCAAGCCACACGCTAACAGCTTTAAGGAGTCAAAGCTGGTTTAGCCAAAGAAGCGCTTGATCTCAATCTCGGCGTTCTCCAGGCAGTCGGAGCCGTGGATCACGTTGGCGTTGACATCGACGGCAAAGTCGCCGCGGATGGTACCAGGAGCAGCCTCAAGCGGGTTGGTAGCGCCCATGAGGGTGCGCATCTTAGCAACAGCGGAGAGACCGGAAACGACCATCTTGACGACCGGACCGCTCGTCATAAAGTCGCAGAGACCGCCAAAGAAGGGCTTGTCGGCCAGATGGGCGTAGTGCTCCTCGACGGTAGCGCGCTCGAGCGTGGTCATCTCCAAGCGCTCGATAACAAGACCGCTGCGCTCAATGCGAGCAACAATCTCGCCGATTTTGCGATCGCGCACGGCGTCGGGCTTAATCATGATGAAGGTCTTCTCGATAGCCATAAAAGTAGCCTTTCAAGTAGGTTCGCGCGTGCCCAAGTCCCATTCCGGCACCCGCCTGGACTGCATCGTAACAGAGTTTTAGCTGCAGTTAAACAAAAAGCTGTTTATTGAAACGTTGCAATTTATTGAAGCGTTCCATATGTGTCACTTCTGTTTCGAAGCCCGATTAGAGTACCATCCGACTGCCCATCAACCGCATCGAGCAGAGCAGACGGTCGGTTGCCGCCCGCGAACGTACCCCCTTCACAACCTGCCCAAAGGTCCTACAGAACTTCTCGACAAGCCCCTCCCCCATAGCAACAAAATACGGGCGCTCACATCAGCAGACGCCCGTAAAGCAAAAAACGATTCCTCAATAAATGGACAATACGACTTCAGCCAAACCTCTACTTTGCCCCGTGGCCCATCTCGACGACCTTAGTCAGCGATCCAAACACGCCCTCGTCGGCCACGAGCTGCGCCTTGGCACGCTGCAGCTGCACGGCAACGGCGGCAGGGGCGGTGCCGCCCTCGGTCGTGCGCGCGGCGACAATCGACGGGATGTCGAGCGCCTCGGTGATGTCGCGCTCAAAGAGCGGGCTTGCCTCCCGGAACACCTCAAACGGCAGATCCTCAAGATTGCAGCCGCGCTTCTCACACATCAGAACCAGATGTCCCACCACGGCATGTGCCTCGCGGAACGGCAGACCACGCTTAGCCAGGTAATCGGCAACATCGGTAGCGGCAAGGTGCCCCACGCCGCACTCGCGCGCCATGGCATCCTCGTTGACGGTCCAGGTCGAAATCATGCCAGCCATAACCGACAGACACTGCATGAGCGTACGGGCAGTATCGAGCGCGCCCTCCTTGTCCTCCTGCAAGTCCTTGTTATATGCGAGCGGCAAGCCCTTCATGGTCACGAGCAGCTGCACCAGGTTGCCATAGACTCGGCCGCTCTTGCCGCGGATAAGCTCGGCAAAGTCGGGATTCTTCTTCTGCGGCATGATGGACGAGCCGGTGGAGTACGAGTCGGAAAGCGTGATAAAGCCAAATTCGGAGCTCGACCACAGCACGATCTCCTCGGAAAGACGCGACAGGTGCATCGCCATGACGGATCCGGCGTAATGCAGATCGAGCAGGAAATCACGGTCGGAAACCGCATCGAGCGAGTTGGGAATCACGCCCGCAAAGCCAAGTTCGGCAGCCGTCATCTGGCGATCGAGCGGATAGCTCGTACCGGCAAGCGCGGCAGCACCCAGCGGGCAGTTGTCGGCGGCATCAAAGGCGGCCTTCAAGCGTGTAAAGTCGCGCGCGAACATCCAGGAATACGCCAGCAGATGATGCGAGAGCAGCACGGGCTGAGCGTGCTGCATATGCGTGTAACCAGGCAGAATCACCTTGTCGTACTTCTTAGCCGCATCCACCAGCACATGGCGCAGCTCAAGATTGGCCTCCATGAGCTCCTTGGCCAGCGCCTTGACGCCCAGGCGCGTGTCGGTCGCCACCTGGTCGTTGCGCGAACGTCCGGTATGCAAGCGCTTACCGGCCTCGCCGATGCGACACGTCAGCTCGCTCTCGATGGACATATGGATGTCCTCGTCGTTGATATCGAAGGTGAAGTTGCCGGCATCGATATCCTGTTCGATTCCGGTCAGGCCCTTGGCAATCGCCTGCTCGTCCTCGGCACTGATGATGCCCTGGGCCGCCAGCATTTTGGCATGCGCCTTAGAGCCTGCGATATCCTGCTTATAGAGATGTTTGTCGGCCGGCAGCGACGCGCCAAACTCCTGCGTGACCTCGGCCACGCCTGCCTCAAAACGACCGCCCCAAAGAGCCATGGAACCGTCCCCTTTCTCCAAATACCAAAACAAGCGCCCAAAGCAATGCGCCATATCGCTAAAGCGATTTTTCAACCGCTAGTTTTACACATTCCCCACCGTGTGCGGAGCCATGTAGCTAATTTGCAAAGAAGTGACGCGCCATGCACTTGGCGCCCAACGTCTCCCTCCGGATGTTGCCCTGCGAACCATCGATCCAGGCCTTCAGGCTCATAGGGACGTCCTCGACCCTTGCAGCATCGAACTCGGGCGCGAGGGCAAGTAAAGCATGCGCGATAGCATTGAACATAATGGATACTCCTCATATATATAGGCGCAGAGCCGCCAAATTGATAGAAGGAGCCCCGCCGGACAACCCCGGCGGGGCTCGGACTCAGCCACAGTCGCGGCATCATATATGCGGGCGGAACGTAGGGGCCACCGATGTTAAGAAGTGTCAGCAAGCATAACGAAAGGTAGGGACCCCGTGCGCCCGTTATGTATCACGCGGATGGGCCGCGCGGATACCAAGGGAAGGAGGCGCTAGGCCTGGGCGGCAGCAGAGCTGGGGCCCTGGACCTTTGCCCACGTCTTGAGTGACAGCGTATCGATCTCGATAAAGCCGGCGCTGGCCTTCTCGTCAAACGTGGTGTCACGGTCGTAGGTAGCCAGACCGTAGTCATACAGGCTAAACGGGCTCTTGCGGCCGACGACATGGCAGTTGCCCTTAAAGAACTTCAGACGGACGGTGCCGGTCACGAACTTCTGGGTGTCGGCCATAAAGGCGTCGAGCGCGTTTTTGAGCGGGCTGTACCACTGGCCGTTGTACACGGCGGTGGCCCAATCCTGCTCGAGCTTGATCTTGGTCTTGAGCAGGTCGCCCTCGACGCAAATGTCCTCGAGCGCCTTGTGGGCGGTGATGAGCGTCAGGGCGCCGGGAACCTCGTAGCACTCGCGGCTCTTAAGGCCCACCAGGCGATCCTCGACCAGATCGAGACGGCCAAAGCCATTGTCGCCGGAGATCTTGTTGAGCGCGATGACGATCTCGGAGAGCTTCATCTTCTTGCCGTCGACGGCGACGGGCTTGCCGGCCTCAAACTCAATCTCAGTGTAGGTCGGGGTGTCCGGCGTGTCCTCGGGGTTCTTAGTCATAACCCAAGCGTCATCGAGCGGCTCGTTCCAGGGATCCTCCAGGTGGCCGCACTCAATGGCACGACCCCACAGGTTGTCGTCGATGGAATAGGGGTTGTCGTTGGCGCCCTCGGGAACCGGCACGTTGTGGGCGTGGGCATAGGCGACCTCGTCGGGACGGCACTTCAGGTCCCACTCGCGAACCGGGGCGATAACCTTGAGCTCGGGGTCGAGGGCCTTTACGGCGGCCTCAAAACGGACCTGGTCGTTACCCTTGCCGGTGCAGCCGTGGGCGACGTAGGTAGCGCCAAACTCGTGGGCGACCTCAACAAGCTTCTTGGCAAGCAGCGGGCGAGACAGGGCGGAGAGCAGCGGATACTTGTTCTCGTACATGGAGTTTGCTGCGATGGCCTTAGTCAGGAACTCATCAGAGAACTCGTCGCGCAGGTCGAGCACCTGGCAATCGAGAACGCCCAGGTCGAGCGCCTTCTGCTTCTTGGCATCCAGTCCGGTCTCTTCCTGGCCCACGTTGCCGCAGACACAAACGACATCGAGATTCTTCTCGTCCTGGAGCCATTTGACACATACGGATGTATCAAGACCACCGGAATATGCGAGAACGACTTTTTCCTTGCTCATGGCTGTTTCCTTTCGCCCTTGGTAGCTAGTTAGAACATCGGTCAGTTGCAAGTCACCTTGAGGTCAAAAACCGTGCAATATCAGGTTAAATAGCAAAAATCAGCACATACATGCCCTAGAAACATGCAGCAATGTCGTGCTAAAACCCAACGATCTCAAAATGACTCTGTTGAGGCAATTCGCCCCATGCGGACAGAGACGATTGTTATCGTCGTCGGGAAATTGCGCGCTGGCGTCGGATGGCATTGTCTGCAGTGGTGATGATCGTTACGAACTGCATCTGCCTCTCCTTTCACCTATCGCCGGGCGCAATTCTAATATCGTAAACGGTACCTTTTCCTCGGTAAGCGGTTGTTTTTCCGTCTCCGTTTTCGATGGTCGCTATATTACGCTAAAGTGCCCGCAGCACAAGCGACAAATTCAAATTTCTGAAAAGTTTTTTCATTACTTTGTGAAGCGTGGTGCAAATACGCACCATTCCTGCGAAAATACGCTCGACTACTAGTTGATGGTTATAACGTCTGAAACAATCTCGAAACGAAAGGCGCATTTTTATGCAAACTTACGAATCGGACGCCAACATCGGCAACATTAAGATTCTCGCCGTCGATATGGACAAGACGCTGCTGACCGACGAGCGTGTGCTGCCCCAGGGTCTTGATGAGCGCCTGGACAAGCTCGCCGACGCCGGCATCGTATTCTGCCCCGCCAGCGGACGTCCCGCCCCCAAGCTCGAGGAGATGTTCGAGGGCATCAAGAACCGCCTCGCCTTTTGTCCCGACAACGGAGCTTGCGTGATCTATCGCGGCGGCTATATCTATAAGAGCAATATTGACGTGGAGCTGTATCAGCAGGTCTTGAACCGTGCCTCGGAGGATCCTCGCGCTGTCCCCGTCCTGTGCTGCTTCGACGAGTTCTACGTGCTTGCCCGCGACCATCAATACCACGACGAGATCAGCGTCTACTACAACACAATCAACTACGTCGACAGCTTTGAGGGCATTGATTTCGAGTCCAACAAGATTTCGGTCTTCTTCCCCGGCTACGACGCCGAGCCCGCTTTCCGCGAGACCTATAGCCCCGAGTTCTCGGACAAGCTCTACGTCACCAACGCTGGGCGCGAGTGGATCGACTTTATGAACCTGGGCGTCGACAAGGGCGCCGGCATCGCTCACCTGTGCGAGCACCTGGGCATCGATATTGCCGACGCCGCCGCCGTGGGCGACACCTACAACGACATCCCCATGCTCGAGCGCGTCGGTCACAGCTTTATCGTGGACAACGCCGAGGAGCACATGAACGCGCATGCCAAGTGGCGCATTCCGAGCAACAACGACGGGGGCGTACTGACGCTCATCGACGCCATCTTGGCGACTCGGTAGCCGTCCCATCGGGCCTGGCCGGGCGGCACGGGTTAACTTTTCGCTCGGTCAGGTCCTGCGCAAGACGAAAGCCACATTAAGTGGCTTTCTTTGCGTGCGGAATCTACGAAAAGTTATCCCGTGCCGCCCGGCCAGGCCCTAGGTTTACTTGCTTGCCGCCAAGATGACGTCTTGGCGTCTAGATACTTGGCTGAATATTTGGAATGAAGGGGGCTCCTTGTTGGCAAGGAGCCCCCTTCTGTTTTGGTTACTTTGGGGTTGTTGGTATGTCTTTACTTGGCATCGGCCCAGGTTATGCCGGTGCTGGCTTCGGCGATTAGGGGAACGCGGAGGTCCACTACGTGCTCCATGACGTCGCGGACCATGGTGGTTAGGCGCTCGACTTCGTCGATGGGGCACTCAAAGTCCAGTTCGTCGTGCACTTGCAGGATCATGTGGGCGGCAAAGCCTTCTTCTTCCAGGCGACGACTTACGCGGGCCATGGCGATCTTGATGATGTCTGCTGCGGTGCCCTGCATGGGATGGTTCATGGCCGTGCGCTCGCCAAAGCCGCGGAGTTGCGGGTTTTTGGCCTTGAGCTCGGGAATATGGCGTCTGCGGCCATACATGGTCTCGGCGTAGCCCGTCTGCTTGGCGCGCGCCACCACGTTGTCGAGGAACGTACGCACGCCCGGGTAGGCCTCGTAGTAGCGGTCGATCATGTCGCGCGCCTCGGCCATCGAGATATGCAGCGACTGCGACAGGCCGTAGGCCTGCTGGCCATACACGATGCCAAAGTTCACGGCCTTGGCGCGACTGCGCAGGTCGGGCGTTACCTCGGACACCGGCACACCAAACACGCGCGCCGCCGTCTCGGCATGGAAGTCCTCGCCCTCGTTAAAGGCGCGCACCAAGTGCTCGTCACCCGAGAGATGCGCCAGCAGACGCAGCTCGATCTGCGAGTAGTCCACCGCCAAAAAGACGCTTCCCTCGCCTGCCGAAAACGCCGTCTTGACGGTACGCCCCAGCTCCGAGCGCGTCGGAATGTTTTGCAGATTAGGGTCGCTCGAAGACAGACGCCCCGTCGCGGTGATGGTCTGGTTGTACGTGGTGTGCACACGACCGTCACCGCGGCGCAGCGGGCCCAACGTGTCCAGATAGGTTGACTTGATCTTGGACTTCTCGCGCCAGTCTAAGATCAAACGAACAATCTCGTGGTCACGGGCAAGATCACTCAGTACCTTGGCATTGGTCGAATAGTAACCGCGCTTGGTCTTTTTGAGACCCTTGGTCGGAAGGCCCATCACATCAAAGAGCACATGCGAAAGTTGCATGGGGCTGCCGATGTTAAAGGTCTCGTCACCGGCAAGGTCGCGAATGCTTCGTTCGACCTCGGTGATCTGGGTCGCCAGACCCTCGGACAGACTGTGCAGGCGGTCGGGGTCCACGAGCATGCCCGCGCGCTCCATCTTGGCAAGTACCGGAACGAGCGGCATCTCGATGCCATCGAACACGTTGGCGGCGTTCTCACGGGCCATGCACTCGCGCAACGGCGCCACGAGCGCCAGCGTCAGAGCCGCAGTACGGGCGGCAGGCGCCGGAGCGTCCTCACCAGCACCCTCTGCACCGCGCGCCGCAGGCAACGCCATCTGCAGATAGGTATCGGCCAGATATGCCTCATCGAACTCGGAGCGATCGGAATCCAGCAGATAGGCAGCGACCACGGTATCGAAGATACGCGTGGAATCGGCAGCGAGCGGATCCATGAGCTCGGGCTCAGAAGAATCGATGGGCGAAAGCTCGTGCAGCAGCGCTTTCGTATCCGGGCTCGCCACGCGGCCCTCCATAAACAGGCGCGCAAGCACGCCGGCGATCACACCGTGAGCGAAGTTGAAGCCCTCAACCTCAGCCGCCGCACAGCTGTCGCCCTCCTCGAGCGCGAACA
>USHR01000007.1 GCA_900554495.1 uncultured Collinsella sp. | reverse complement strand
TCGCCGGAGAACATGGCGTCGCGGCGCTCCTCGAGCTTCACCTCGCGGGCAAGATCGCACAGCAGCTTGACGGTCTCATCGGTCACCAGGTTCTTCGACAGATCGAAGTGCAGGTCACCGGCGTCAAAGCTCAGCTTGTTCACGCGCTCGGCATCGGCAGCGAACCAGGCCTTGAGGTCGATACCATCGGCCTCGAGCTTCTCCTGATGAGCCTCGAGTGCCTTCCAAGCGGCAGTCGACGTAGCATCGATAGGTGCGGCAACAGTTGCCATAGAGTCCTCCTCAGCATACGGGCGCACGCCTCCATGCGCCCGGACATTCAGATGCCACTATTCTAGCGCAGGTCAAGACTACAATCAGCGAGCGTTGCCAATCGGCCCCCAAACGGCAACCGATCAAAAAGGGACAGGCTTATTTTGGCAGGTCAAACGCTTTACCAACCAAAAATAACCCGTCCTTTTATGGCAAATATTAGGCCGCGGCGCAGACGCTACCGAGTAACTCACGCAGAGGAGACCCGATGCCCTCCAGCAGTTCGGGCGCGATAATGGCAAAAACGGGAACCTCGCCGGTGCCCACGACAGCAGGCACCTTGCCCTCCGAGACAATGCATCCATAAGGCACAAAGCCGTCTTCGCCGGCATCGAGCGCCGCCATGCGACGCGCGAGCTCGCGCGCAAAGCCGGCAGTATCGGCATCGCCAATCGCCAGGACAAAGTCCACGCCTTCGTCGGTCGCCAGGGCTACGGCCTCATCGACCAAATCGTCTCCCCCATCGCCCCCGACCAAGCCGCAGCGAAAAAGCACGCGTTCGAGTAGAGCTCGATCAAGCGAGCCGAGCGCCGCCGAGACGAGCTCATCGTGCGTATGTTTGTCACCGCCCAACACGACCAGCGCCTTGGTGCCACCGTAGTGAGCGACCAATCGTCCGCACCAGCGAGCCACGTCTCCATCCGCAACAAGGCGCGTCGGCATACCAAACCCATAATTGACCATCTTTTCCACAACCCTTCCGTGCGTATAGGCGGTATCAATCGTTAGGCTCATGCTACGAAGCGAGGTTTTCCGAGCTGTTTCGCACTCTTTAGAGCTGCGTTAAAACCCGATCCAACCGCACGACCATACCTACCAAAACAAACCAGTCCCTTTTTGACAGGTTTTGACGACGTCCGGACGAGCGGGTATTATCGAACAGGTATTCGATAAGAACATGTGTTTGATGAAAGGACACGGATGGCGCACGAGCAGCACACCTATATCTGCATCGACCTCAAGACGTTTTATGCCAGCGTCGAGTGCGTCGACCGTGGGCTCGATCCGCTCACCACCAACCTGGTCGTTGCCGACGAATCGCGCGGGCGCACGACCATCTGCCTCGCCATCACGCAGGCCATGAAGGACTTAGGGATTCACAATCGCTGCCGCCTATTCGAGATTCCCGATGGTATCGACTACATCACGGCCGTACCGCGCATGCAGCACTATATGGAGGTGTCGGCGCAAATCTACGGCATCTATCTGGAATACGTAAGTCCGCAAGACATTCACGTCTATTCAATCGATGAATGCTTTATCGACGTGACGCCCTATCTGGACCTCTATCACACAGATGCGGAAGGGTTCGCCTGCACGCTGCGCGACGAGGTCCTCGCGCGCACCGGCATCACGGCGACGGTCGGCATCGGCCCCAACCTATTCCAGGCCAAGGTAGCGCTCGACATTACCGCCAAGCACGTACCCAGCCGCATCGGCATACTCGACGACGAGACCTTTCGCAAGGAGATCTGGCCCCATCGTCCCATCACCGATATCTGGGGCATCGGTCCCGGCGTGGCAGCCCGCCTCGAGAAATACGGCGTCTACGATCTGATGGGCGTCGCGGCGCTCGACGAAAACCTGCTTTACGACGAGCTCGGCGTCAATGCCGAATATCTCATCGACCATGCCTTCGGGCGCGAGCCGACAACCATCGCCGATATCCAAGCCTATCGCCCGCAAGCAACTTCGACCACCACAGGACAGGTGCTCTCGAAGGGCTATGCCTACGAGCAGGCCTACACCGTCTTGCGCGAGATGGTCGATACCGCCGTACTGGACTTAGTCGATAAGCGCGTGGTCTGCGACAGTATCTCGCTCTTTGTGGGCTACGCAAGCGAGCGCGCCGACATACGCCGCCTCGACGCCAGCGGTACAGCACAATATGTGGACGGATGCGGACACCTGCGCTCGAGCACGTCGAGTATCGAACCCACCGCAACCGCCGGCCCCGAGCTCGCGCCCCGTGCGCCCAAGCCCGTCCAGCGCGATGACGAACGGCGTCGCCTGGTGCGCGAAGCGCAGGCAATCGATGGCATCTTTGTGGGAGAGCATGGCGGCAAACCGCGCGGTGGCTATGCCGCACTCTTTGCGCACTCTAACGCCTCGCGAAAGCTGAGCGAGCGTACCAATTCGTTTAAGAAGATCATGGGCTATTTCGATGAGCTCTGGGCGCAGACTGTCGATCCCAAACGACCGGTCAAGCGCATCAACCTGGGATTTGGCAACCTCATGCCCGAGGAATTTGCCACCATCGATCTATTCAGCGATATCGAGGCCGATGAGCGCGAGCGCGACCTGGCGCGCACCGTCCTGGCCGTGAAAGGCAAGTACGGCAAGAACGCGCTCGTCAAGGGATTAAGCTTTACCGCCGGCGCCACCGCGCGCGAACGCAACGAACAAGTTGGAGGACACCGTGCCTAAACCCAAACAACAGCCCGTGCGCCCGCCGACCGCCTTCGAGCGCTTGGCGGACCCCGAGGGCAGACGCCGCGCCGCCGACCCCAACCTCACTGCCAACGGTGCCGTGCGCGCCAACCGCGCCGCACAGTTTATGCCCTTTGCCGCCCTCACGGGATACTACGAACTCGTGCGCAAGCAGGAAATCACCATCGAGCCAAAACGTGAGCTCACGGAAGAAAAAGCCCTCGTGCTTTCTAAAAAACTCGAGGGTCTCAAACGTGGCGACTTGGTTCGTGTCACCTATTACGATACATACGGCTATCGCAGCCGCACCGGCATCCTCGACGAGGCGCTCCCCGCCTTCAAGCTCCTCAAGCTCCGAGACATCGCCATCGACTTCGACGGCATCCAAGACATCGAACTGCGCGGACGAGCCTAGCCAAGGAAGCGCATCCAGAGCGACGCTTACAGCGTCATGACGTAGTAGCCCGCGTCTTTCACGGCCGTCTCGAGGACATCACGATCAACCGGCTGCTTAGAGCGCACGCGTGCCGTGTGGTCCGCATACGTCACCGTTGCCCACACGCCATCCAGTGCATTGAGGGCATTGGCTACGTTCTGAGTGCAGCCGTCACAGCTCATGCCGCCGATGAGCAGCTCATCGCTATAGGGATAGTGTGACGCATCGGTATCCACCACAACAACCTTTTTGGCCTTCTTGCCGCTCGCACCATCGCTGCAACAACTCTTCCCATGTGTCGAAGCGGCAATGCGACGCAGTCCAAAAAACATGCCGACGGCAATGACGGCCAGCACGATGAGATTCGCAGGGCTGAGCAAGTCACTCATGCGTTCCCCTTTCAAGTAGCCCTATCTAGATACCCCCATGGGGTGTCCCCATCTTAACCCAAAATCATGTCTGTTCGGTCAATTAGTTTCCCTCTTCAAACTTTTTTGTTGACCATGGCTTACTTTCGTGTATAAGTTTTCCTAGGCTAACAACTGAGGACCCGAAAGGGGCATCGTGACTCGAACCATTGACATCCCAACATACCAAACGGCTGTCGTGCGCAACTGCTCCCCTACGCTCGCAGGTATCAAGCCGGCATCGCTCTTTACCTATCCCGGCGTTTACGCCAACCAAAACGGAAAACTCGGCGTCGCTCAAATCGAAGAGCGACGCTCTCGTCTGCTCGTCGTCATAGCCCAATGCAACCGCGAGCTCCAGCCACTCGGGATCCACATGAGCGTTTTAGTCTGGCGCCCCTGCGGAGCGCTCATCTATGTGTACCGCCCTGCGGACCTCACGCGATATCTCTCCGACCCCCGCGCCGCGACGGCACTTGTCGCCGAAGGCTACGATGTCCACGACCTGCCCGCATCCCTGGTGCATCTCGCTGCGCGCATCACGCTGGCAAGCAGCAATGCCGCAGAAAGCGCCTATGACGGCAGTGTCTGCGCGCTCGCGCGAAATAGGCGCTGCGATACGGGGTGCATGTGCGAGTTCCCCCACGAAATTGGCTATTTTTTGGGCTATCCCTACGAAGATGTCCATCAGTTTATCGTCCAGCACGGCGAAAACTATAAGGTCTTTGGCGCATGGAAGGTATACACAAACGTTGAGCAGGCGCTCACGACCTTCGATTCCTATCGCACATGCACGCAATACCTTACCTACATCTATCAACAGGGCTGCACCCTGGGACAACTTGTCCAGGCAACCCGATAGAGCATACAAAACGCGGCCGCACGCCGCACAACCGAAAGGAAGACATATGAGCAAGATCGCAGTCGTCTACTGGAGCGGTACAGGCAACACCGAGGCCATGGCAAACTTCGTTGCCGAAGGTGCAACCGATGCCGGCACCGAGGCAGAGGTCATCTCCTGCGCCGACTTCTCTGCCGACAAGGCCGCCGAATATGATGCCTTCGCCTTCGGCTGCCCCGCCATGGGTTCCGAGGAGCTTGAGTATGACGAGTTCCAGCCTATGTGGGACGAGGTCAAGGAGACTCTCGGCGACAAGAAGGTCGTCCTCTTTGGCTCCTATTCGTGGGCCGAGGGCGAGTGGATGGACAACTGGAAGGCCGATGCCGACGAGGCAGGCGTCAACGTCGTCGATTCCGTCATTTGCTACGACGCCCCCGACGATGAGGGCGAAGCGGCCTGCAAGGCCCTGGGAGCGGAGCTGGCCTAACGAAGCCGTCAGAAAGTCGCAAGGCAACTGACAGCCGAGTACCGCACAACAACAGTCGCTCATACCCAAACAAAAACGGGGACCGGATACTATCCGGTCCCCATTTGTTATATCGACAACTTCGACGCGCCGCTACGAGATATTGCCCAAAAACGCCTTGGTGCGTTCGCTCTTGGGGTGGTCGAAGACCTCGCTCGGCGTACCCTCTTCCACAATGACGCCGCCGTCCATAAAGACGACGCGGTCGGCGACATCGCGGGCAAAGCCCATCTCATGCGTTACCACGATCATAGTCATACCGTCACGTGCTAGGTCGCGCATGACGCCCAATACATCGCGGACGAGCTCGGGGTCGAGCGCCGACGTGGCCTCGTCAAAGAGCATCACGTGCGGGTTCATCGACAGGGCGCGGGCGATGGCGACGCGCTGCTGCTGGCCGCCCGAAAGCTGACTCGGCATAAAATCAATGCGCTCGGCCAGGCCGACCTTGGTCAGCTCCTCGATGGCGATCTTCTCGGCCTCTTCCTTACTGCGCTTGAGCACCTTTTGCTGCGCAAGCATGACGTTCTTTTTGACCGACAGGTGCGGGAACAGGTTGAACTGCTGAAACACCATGCCCAAGTGCGTACGTACCTTATTGAGGTCGACGCCCTTGGCACACACATCCACGCCCTCAACGACAATCGAGCCGCTCGTGGGATGCTCCAGGCGATTGATGCAGCGAAGCATCGTCGACTTGCCCGAGCCCGAGGGGCCCAGGACCACAACGACCTCACCCTTGTGCACGTCCAGATCGATATCACGCAGAACCACGTTATCGCCAAAAGCCTTTTGGAGGTTCTTGATGCTGACAACGACCTCGTTGGAATTCGTTTCACTCATGACAGGACCTCCTTACAGACCGGCGATATGATCGGCGGGCGTCGCGACAACCTGTCCGGCGCTCTTGGTGGGACGCTTCTTTTTGGTTTCGGCCGTCCCCAGAAGTCTCGCCTCAAGACCGCTCACCAAGCGCGCAAGCGGCAGGGTAATGACCAGATAGAACAGAGCGGCAACCACATACGGCGTGATGGAGCCCGTCGTGGCCACGATGGTGCGGGCGTTCATGACGATCTCAACGACACCCACGGCGGCAAGCAGCGACGTGTCCTTGTAGAGCAAGATAAACTCGCTGGTCAGCGTAGGCAGGACATTGCGGAACGTCTGCGGAATCATGACATAGAGCAGCGTCTGGAAGGCATTCATGCCCAGCGAGCGAGCAGCCTCGTTTTGGCCCTTGGGGATCGACTGAATACCGGCACGGAAGATCTCGCACAAGTACGCAGACGAGTTCATGGCCATGACGATAACACCCAGCACATAGTCGTCCACTTTGACACCGGCCAGCGGCAGACCGAAAAACGCGATATAGATCTGCAGGAACGCCGGCGTACCGCGAATGATATTCACATAGATGCCGGCAAGACAGCGCAGGATGCGCGACTTAGAGATGCGCATGAGCGACAGGGCAAAACCGAAGGGAATTGCCAGCGGAAACGCCACAAGCACGATCGAGAGCGACATAAGGAAGCCCTTGAAGACGATCGGCAGGCTCTGGACCAAAATGACCGGGTTCAGGAACAGGCGCAGGAACATATTGGAGTTCCACGCCTCGACCCACGGCTGCTCTTTAAGGTCAGCCAGGAAGTTATCGAAGGCCGTCACGCCCTTGATCTCCACCGACGGAATCTTGGAGATCTTCTTGGTCGACCCGTCGGCGAGCGTATAGGTGCCGCTAAAGGCCTCATCGCCGCCCTCGACGGGGAAGGTCACGCCGTAAACCTCGACACGGAAAAAGCCGCCGGCAGGCGCCGTCTCGCCAAAGTCAATCTTGAGCGTCTGGCCGTCAGCCTTGCACGTGGGCTTCATGGGCGTACGATCCATGAGGTCCTCGCCCGAGAGCATCGTCAATCGCGTGTCATCGGTACCAAACGTCGTGCCGTCGACAAACGTCAAGGAAAGACCGCTCAGCTCCTCGTCGGCATCGGCCTGAACTTCCCAGGTAATGCGCGTCTCGGTGCCGCCGACCACATCGCTGCCCGAACCGGTGTTGGGTCGGGCGGTAATCTTTGCGGTCTCAAGCGCCTGAGCGGTCGTGGGCGCATATGCCCCCGCGCACACCAGCGCGAGCGTCACGGCCATGACGCAGGCTAGCTTTTGGAGCAAGGCGGACAGTGGAAAACGCTGCTCCGCGGCCCCTTTGTTCAGTCGAGACAAGGTGGCTCCTATCGTAGAAGTTGCCGGCAAAACGAGACGGAAACGCTCTCCGTCAAGAGAAGCGCAAAGGCCCTCTCCGCAAAACGGAAAGGGCCCGCGCGCAATCAAGTAGTTATTTTACTTGATATTGTACTTAGCCATGAGGGCGTCGACGGTACCGTCGTCGGTCAGGTCCTTGATGGCCTGGTTGATGTCGTCCTTGAGCTTGGTGTTGCCCTGGTTGATGGCGATGGCGTACTCCTCGCCGGTGCTGATCTGCTTGATGGTCTGGCAGGTGTTGAACTGCTCGGCGGTCAGCTGGCTGGCAACGGAGCGGTTGGTGACTACGGCGTCGCCCTTATCGGACTGCAGGGCGCTGAAGCACTCGGTGGCGTCCTTGTAGGGGACGATCTTGGCCTTCGGGAAGTTCTCCTGGGCAAAGGCCTCGGCGGTCGAGCCAGACTGGACGATGATGGTAGCGTCGGCGTTGTTGAGCTTCTCGCTGTAGTTGTCGGCCGTGATGTCGGTGTTATCGACCTTGGTCACGATAGCCTGATCGTCCATGTAGTAGGAATCAGAGAAAGTGACTTCCTTCTCACGCTCGGGCGTGTCGGTGATAGCCGCGATGGAGACGTCATACTTGGCGCCCGAAGCGACGCCCGGAACCAGCGTGTCAAAGTCATTGTTGACATACTCGACATCCAGGCCCAGCTTGTCACCGATAGCCTTGATGAGCTCAAGGTCAAAGCCCTGGTAGTCGCCGTTGTCATCCTTGTACTCAAACGGCGCGTACTCGGCAGAGGTGCCGACGGTCAGCGTGCCGTCCTTGACGAGCGCGTACTCCTTGGAGCCGTCGACCTTCTCGACCTTAGCGTCGTCAGAGCTGCTGGAACCGGCATCAGAACCAGAGGTGGCGTTGGACGAACCGCAGCCCGTCAGAGCAAGGGCGAGCGCCATAGCGCCCGTGGCGGCAAATGCGCCAAGCTTCTTCAGCTTCATAATCAGTCTCCTTCCGGTGACCTCGTTTGATTCAGAGGTCTGCAAAAACTGTTGGCTATTATGCACCCGGAATTACGAATCTGCAATGAGAAAACTGATTGAAACAAACCCATAACGTGAATAGAATACTCTACTTTGTGACAGTCATTACTGCTGCAATGACCTTAATAGTCTAATTTCAGCTGCATAACCTGCAAGTTCGTTCGGAGTCTCCAAAATAAACGGCAGCGAACGCAAACGGCCATTCGATACAATATTCTGCATAACCTGCATACCGCCACCAAATTCCTCGCTGCCAAGGTATCCCTTGCCGATGCACTCGTGACGATCTTTATGGGCGCCACAAGAGTTCTTGGAGTCATTGATATGCACGGCGCGCAGGCGCTCGATACCCACCACACGATCGAACTCGTCGAGTACGCCGTCCAGATCATGGATGATGTCGTAGCCGGCATCGCTCACATGGCAGGTATCCAAACAAACGCCCAGCTTGGCCGACAGCTCGGGGCGCTTGCCGGCAACACCCTCAATGATGAGCGCCAGTTCCTCAAAGCTACGACCCACCTCGGTGCCCTTGCCCGCCATGGTCTCGAGCAATACCGTCGTCTGCTGCCCCTCAAACATCACCTGGCACAGCGTGTCGACAATCATCTGAATGCCGGCGTCTGCCCCCTGTCCCACATGCGCGCCAGGATGGAAGTTGTAGTAGTTGCCGGGCAGCGCTTCCAGACGCTGCAAATCTTCCGCCATAGCCTCCAAGGCAAACTCGCGCGCCCGCTCCTTAGCGGAGCAGGGGTTATAGGTATACGGGGCATGCGCCACCAGCGGTCCAAAGTCGTTTTGCGCCATAAGCTCGCGCAGAGCCGCCACGTCATCCATGTCAAGGTCTTTTGCCTTGCCACCGCGCGGGTTGCGCGTAAAAAATGCAAAGGTATTGGCGCCAATGGACAACGCCGTCTCCCCCATTGCCCGATAGCCCTTCGTCGTCGAAAGATGACACCCGATCGTCAGCATCTCCAACTCCCCCTCATCAGTTGCGGTGAAATACGGTCTATTGGTGCCATATTTTGGCGCAAACAGACCGTATTCCACCGCAAGTTATAAAAGAGGCATCAGGGGAAAAGGCCTCCAAGGCATTCCAGGCGTTGGCGCCATGCCCCCACGCCCTAAAGTTCCAAGCGAATCGCATCGATGATGTGCGCACAGCGCTGTGTGGCGGCTAGGGACATGATGGGGCTTTCGAGTTTCCCCGCCTGAATGAGCCGCGCCGCATGCGACACCTCACCGTAAAAATCATCGACCTCAAATGGTGCATCGATTTCGAGTGCTCGACCGTCGGAGTACTTCACATGGGCGAGCTCGGGGCGATGAAGACGCTCGATTTCCAACGAGCCCCGCTCACAGGCAATCGTTAAGCGGCTTTCATATGCTGCTTTGCCGTCGCACACCATATGAATGGGTATACCGCCGACGCTCATATGGATCTCGTCGGCCCAATCGACACGGCCGCCTGATACGTCACGCCAGCGAACTTCACGGGACGAAACCTCGCACGCGCCCGCGAGCAAATCCTCAAACCAACCGACCGCATAACAGCCCATGTCATATAGACAGCCGCCCTGCAGCGGATCAAGCAGATAGCCCGAAGGAGACTCGCCGTAATCGAGCTTTTGCACGCTTTCAATCGAGACGATACGGCCAAGCTCACCCGACGCAAGCAAGTCTTTCACGCGAGTGCGCATCGGGCAAAACCGATTCTTCATCGCCTCCATAAACAGCACGCCGCGCTCGCGAGAGGTGGAGGCAATCGAGAGAGCCTCTTCCTCACTCAAAACGGCCGGCTTTTCGCACAGCACGGCCTTTCCGGCGCACAGCGCGCGACAGGCCCAACGCGTATGCATGCCATGCGGAAGAGCCAAGTAAATTGCGTCGACATCGGGGTCGGCAATCAGCGCGTCATAAGCCGCATCGCCGTTATCGTCGACCGAGGCATGGCCATGCGCAGCATCAATCGAAAACGCTCGGCAAAATTCCTCGACATGTGCAGGAGTGCGGCCGGCCGCAGCCACCAGCCGTGCCCCGTCGACCTTCTTGAGCGACGATGCAAATCGATGAGAAATGTGCCCAGCGCCCAAAATGCCCCAACGAACCTCACGCGAATCATCCCATGAATCCCGATGGCCCACGACAGCCCCCTTCAGTTGCGGTGGAATAGTCCCTGTTTAAGCCCTATTCTGCCGCAAGCAGGAACTATTCCAGCGCAAGTTATAAAAGGGTCACGAGGAGCGCGTTTTGCCGAAGGCCTTAAGCACTGCCGTCACGGGGCCAGGCTGGAAACGTCGGCGCACGTCATCGAGACGCTCGGGGATATCGATATGCTGTGGGCAGTGGCGCGCGCATTTGCCGCACTTGACGCAATTGCTCACCAGCTTGGCCTCGCTTGTGCGCACCGCGCTCGCCGTAAAGTACTGCGATAGACCCGTAAACCAGCTGTGCGCATAGCTTGCGTTGTAGGCGGCAAAACATCCAGGGATATTGATGCCTTTAGGGCACGGCATGCAATAGCCGCATCCCGTGCAGGGCACGCGATTCGATTTTTCAAACTCATCCAGCACGTGCGCGATCGTGTCGAGCTGGTTGGCAGTCATCGAATCCGGCAGGGCCCGATCGGCCAACACCGCGTTCTCATCCACCTGCGCGATATCGGTCATACCCGAAAGCAGCATCGTCACCTGAGGATGATTCCAGACCCACGAAAGACCCCAGGCGGCAGGAGTGCGCAAATGCGGGTCACGGGCACTATCGAGCACAGCGCGGGCCCGTGGCGGCAGCTTGCCCGCTAAACGCCCGCCCAGCAGTGGCTCCATCACAAACACCGCGAGGCCTCGCTCGGCGGCGGCCATGAGCCCCGCTGTTCCCGCCTGATATCGCTCTCCAGCGTAATTGTACTGGATCTGGCAAAAGTCCCACTCATATGCATCGAGCATCGTCAGGAAATCCGCCGCGCTGCCGTGGTACGAAAAACCAATCTGGCGAATGCGCCCCGCCGCCTTTTGACGCGCGATCCAGTCCTCGATGCCCAACGCCACCACACGTTCCCACTGGGCGGGCGAGGTAATGTTGTGCATGAGGTAATAGTCGATATGGTCGGTCCGCAGGCGGCGCAGTTGCTCGTCGAAGAACCGGTCGAAATCCTCCGCGCATTTGCACGAAGCATGCGGCAGCTTGGTTGCGAGCAAAACCTGGTCGCGCAAGCCCAGGCGCTCAAGCGACGCACCCACACAAGCCTCGTTGCCGGGATAGAGATAGGCCGTGTCCAGGTAGTTAATCCCCTGCTCCACCGCACGGGAGATGATGGCGTCGGCAGTCTTCGCATCCGGGCGTCCCGGCGCACCGGGAAACCTCATGCAGCCCAGCCCCAACGCCGATATACGGTTGCCGCTTTTGGGGTCAACGCGATATTGCACGGCCCCTCCCCTCCCATCGAAGCCCTGACAAGGCGAAACAAACCCGTCACGTCATCGAAACACATCGGAATCGCAATTGAGAACGTATCGTAACGCAGCAGAAATCAGGCCGTCACGGCACCGCTTTAACATCAGCAAAAAGCCCGATGAAAGGAGACGAGCGTGACCACACGCGAGGACGCCTACCCCTACCCCGGCGAACAATACATCCTCTCGGTCGACCGCTATCAGATCGAGGTCATGGACCATCTAGACGAGCTTCCCGCCACGGGCGCCGTCATCTTCTGCACCTTCCCTAAGGTCCGTGATGGTGTCGGATACCCCGCGCGCGTTTTTGCGGTCTGCCCCGCGGCATAAGCGCACTGCGCAATAGTTTCTTTTTCACAACAGCAGCCCCGCGCGCCCACCAAACGCCCCGACGACATACAATCCATCAGGCGCCCCATATGCGGGCGCCTTTTATATGGGGAGATGATTCATATGCAGATCAACAAGGTCGCCTTTATCGGCAAGGGCGGCGTCGGCCTGCTCTCCGGCAGCATGATTGCCAAGGCCCTCGGCAACGACGCCGTCGAATACGTCATGGACGACGCTCGCTTTGAGCGCCATGCGAACGACGCGCTCACCGTCAACGGCAAGCCCTGCGATCTCACGTCCGTCCGCGCCAGCGAGGCGACACCCGCCGATCTGGTCATCCTGACGGTCAAGACCACCGGTCTCGACCAAGCACTCAAGACTATGGAGCGTGTCGTGGGACCCAACACGCTCATCGCCTCGCTGTGCAACGGCATTACGAGCGAGCAAAAGATTGCCGAACGCTTTGGCTGGGAGCATACCGTTCTTGGTATCTGCCAGGGCATGGACGCCGTGTTCCTCAACGGCGCGCTCACCTTTACCAATGCGGGCGAGATTCGCTTTGGCGCGGCAGCGGGCACCGACCCCGCGACTGTCGCCGCTATCGACGAGCTCTATACGCGCTGCGGCATCGCCCATACCGTCGAGGACGACATCGCCCACCGCATGTGGGCCAAACTCATGCTCAACGACGGCATCAACCAGACCTGCATGGCCTACGGCGGGACCTACGGAAGCGCCACGGAGCCGGGCTCCGAGCAGCGCCGCTGTTTTGTCTCCGCCATGCGCGAGGCGCTTGCGGTTGCCAACGCCGAGGGCGTTGAGCTGACCGAGGCAGACCTGACGCAAATGGTGCACCTCATCGAGGGAATCGACCCCACCGGTATGCCCTCGATGGCGCAGGACCGCATCGCACAACGAAAAACCGAAGTCGAGGAGTTCGCGGGCACCATTTGCCGCCTGGCCGCCAAACACGATATCCAAGTGCCGCAAAACGATTGGCTCTACCAGAGGATTCGCGAAATAGAAGGCAGCTGGTAGTGCTCGGCATACTGCAGCCAACAGATCCAATGGTAAAGCCGCCGCAAGGGGCACTCCCCTCGCGGCGGCTTCCTTTTTCATCTTTGACCAAAAATCAGCTTCACAACGGTTAGAGCTGCGACTCCGACGCCTGGCCCTCATCGTCGCGACAAAGGGCTACACCCGCACTTCCCAGCAGCGCGGCCGCGATCAACACGCCAACCACGATAGAGGCAGCCCCACAAGACCCCTGCATACCCGCGACGAGCGCGGCCGTAGGACCAAGGCAACCAAGCATCAACGCGACGGCGGCAACGGCAATATCTCGAGCATTCACAAGACCACTTCCTCCAAGAGAAAGACCTTATTTCTCAAGAACCAGTGTGCCCCGCATCCATACGCCCAGCGTACCGCCACGGTAAGGGCTCTGTTAACTCAAACGCATACATAGAACGGACGTCCTTACGTTGCCCTAAAGCTCGGTAAAGACGCCCGTCCGCCAAATATCCGTGATGCAGAAAAATTACCAACCGGTGTAGTAGTCGGTGGTTCCGGCAGCGCAACCGGAGTCATAGACCTTGCAATCACCCTTGGAGCCCGTAAAGGTCGAGCCCTGGGCCATATCGCCCGCGGCAACAACGTAATAGCCGTCGGAATCGCGCCAGAAGCCCTCAGAATCCTGAGTCCATTCGCCCGTGCGATAGTGATAAAGCACATTGCTGCTGTAATAGGTCTCGCGGCGCCCGTTGTAGTTATTGACACCCGCAGAGCGCGTCAGGCCCGATCCGTTCGCATAGGACGCGGCAGACGCGTAGGACGGAGTGTAACCGGCGTTGTAGTACGAAGCCTGGGCGACCTCGGCAGCCTCCGCCTCGGCGGCAGCCTCGAGCGCATTGCGCTTGGCATCCTCAAGCGCAATGCGCAGCTCATCGAGCTCGGTCGACTTGGCGTCAACCTCCCCCATCGTCAACAGGCTACCCGCGCCGTCGATGCAACCCTGCAGCACAGCGCGCTCGTCATCGGTGGCATAGTCACCGTACATGTTCATGATGATCTGAGCGCGCATCTCCAGGGAATCACGCTTGGCCTCCATCGAGGCGTTCCACTCCTGCATGGAACCATAACCATCGCCGCGATAGTCAACGGGCTGTACCAGCGTCGTCTCGGACGGAGTAGATCCAACCGTATCGGACAGTGTTGCGGCGTGGGCATCAGTTGCACCGGCGCCCGCCAAAAGTGCCACGGTCAGAGCGGCGGAAAGGGCGGCGGCTTTCGGTTTTCGTGAATCGATCCTCATGTAGCTGGAAACCTCCGTAGTGCGTTTTTGCTGCGTTTGAGCTGCGTGTGATTCGATCGCGCTGCATAGTACCCCGAGCAAATCGCGACCTGCGGTTTTACTCAAAAGGCGCACGTCAATTGCGTAAAACTCACATCCTCTCAACAGGAGTTTTCCACAACTCAAATGCATAAAGCGTGTCAAAAACCCTGTTTTTGCACCCGCTCTATGCAAAAAAGGCGCCTGTGCAACCATTGTTCGCACAGGCGCCTTGAGCAGGCATTTTATGCAGTTATACCTATCGAGTCGCAAGGGGTCCTTGCACAAGTCGCCTTACTCGTCCAGCGCGGCGAAGGCCTGCTTCAGATCCCAAATGATATCCTCGGCGTTCTCGGTACCGATGGAAAGACGGATCGTGGAGGGCGTGATGTTCTGCTCGGCGAGCTCCTCGGCAGAGAGCTGGGAGTGCGTGGTGGTAGCCGGGTGCACGACGAGCGACTTGACGTCGGCCACGTTGGCGAGCAGCGAGAACACCTGCAGATGATCGATGAACTTCCAGGCGGCCTCCTGGCCACCCTTAATCTCAAAGGTAAAGATCGAGGCACCGCCGTTGGGGAAGTACTTCTGATAGAGCTCGTGATCGGGGTGCTCAGACAGGCTCGGGTGGTTCACCTTGGCGACATGGCTGTCACCAGCCAGGAACTCAACGACCTTCTTGGTGTTCTCGACATGACGGTCAACGCGCAGCGACAGAGTCTCGGTGCCCTGGAGCAGGATCCAGGCGTTGAACGGGCTGATGCAGGCGCCCTCGTCACGCAGCAAGATAGCGCGGACATAGGTTGCGAAGGCGGCGGGACCGGCAGCCTCGGCAAACGAGACGCCATGGTAGGAGGGGTTGGGCTCGGCGATCTGCGCATACTTGCCGCTCGCCTTCCAATCGAAGTTACCGCCGTCGACGATCACACCGCCCAGCGAGGTGCCGTGGCCGCCGATGAACTTGGTTGCGGAGTGAACGACGATGTTGGCACCATGCTCCAGCGGACGGAACAGATACGGGGTGCCGAAGGTGTTGTCGACGACAACCGGCAGACCGTGCTTCTTGGCGATCTCGGAGATGGCGTCGATGTTGGGGATGTCGGAGTTGGGGTTGCCGAGCGTCTCGAGATAGATGACCGTGGTGTTGTCCCTGATGGCACCCTCAACCTCTTCCAGGTTATGGGCATCGACAAACGTGGTCTCGACGCCAAACTGGGAGAGCGTATGCTCCAGCAGGTTGTAGGAACCGCCGTAGATGGTCTTCTGGGCGACCACGTGGTCACCGGCCTGGGCGAGAGCCTGCAGGGTATAGGTGATGGCAGCGGCACCGGAGGCGACGGCAAGACCTGCCACGCCACCCTCGAGTGCGGCGATACGGTCCTCGAAGACGCCCTGGGTGGAGTTGGTCAGACGGCCGTAGATGTTGCCGGCGTCGGCAAGACCAAAGCGGTCGGCGGCGTGCTGGGAATTGCGGAACACATAGCTCGTGGTCTGGTAGATAGGCACGGCGCGGGAGTCGGATGCGGGATCGGCGCTCTCCTGGCCAACGTGAAGCTGCAGGGTATCGAAACCAAAGGTGTGCTCGGGGTTGTTGATGAACAGGCTCATGATGATCTCCTTGATCGAACAAAAGTAATAAGAGTAAGAGAAGTAAGTCGCTGTCTCCTGATCACGCCGACGGGCGCAAACAGGAGCCCGGCATTCGTCTTGGTAAGCAATTCATATGCGGGCCTCCTTTCGCATCCCGGTTCCGTGGTTGGCTTAATTACCTACCGCCTTTGTGTGTTTTGAATAGTACGAGCATTGTTTCCCTCGGTCAATCACTTAAAAGCGCTAACCTGTTATCGGTTTTTTAGATAGCTATCGAAAGGACGGGCGCCGATGACCCTCCAGCAGCTTCGCTTTCTTATCGCCGTGGCAGAATCCGGCTCAATTAACGCCGCAGCTCAGCGCCTCTATACCGCTCAGTCCAACATCTCAAACGCCGTCAAAAGCCTGGAACAGGAACTCAATCTGGAGATCTTTACGCGCTCCAGCCGCGGCGTCACGCTCACCAACGACGGCACCGAGCTTTTGGGTTATGCACGCCAGGTCGTAGAGCAGGCCGACATGCTCGAGGCCCGCTACGAGGACGGCGGTACCCCGCAAGCCCGCCTCGCCATTTCCGCCCAGCACTACGCCTTTTCGGTCGAGGCCTTTGTCAACGTAGTCGAGCGCTGCCGCGACAGCAAGTTCGAGTTCATCATGCGCGAGACCACCACATCGCAGATCATCGATGACGTCCGCGCATTTCGCAGCGACATCGGCATCCTCTATCTGGACGACTTTAACGCCCGCGTTCTGCAGAAGGCTTTTGCCGATGCGCGCGCGAGCTTCCATCCCCTATTCAACGCGACGGTCCACGTCTTCGTTAGCGAGCGCCACCCGCTTGCCCGCCGCCCGCAGCTGTCCCTTGCCGACCTCACACCATATACGCGCTACAGCTTTGAGCAGGGAACCTCAAACTCCTTCTATTACGCCGAGGAACCTTTTAGCTATATCCCTTGCGACCGCAACATACGAATCTCGGACCGCGGAACACTTACTAACTTACTTATCACGTCGAACGGCTACACCCTGTCGACCGGTGTCCTCTCCAATGAAATGCAATGGGGTATGGCATCGATCCCGTTAGCAGACGCCCCAACGATGCACGTAGGCTATATCATGCACGACGAGCGCAAGCCCTCTCCCCTCTTGCAGCAATACCTCGACGAGCTCAACCGCATCATCCATGCCAACTAACTGTCGGAAGACGGGGTAGAAATCGTAGATTGCTAGCCCCCGGCGGGCATGGCGCTACAATGGTCACTCACGCGAAACGTACCCAACGAAAGGAACCATGTGAAGGTCATCATCTATACCGACGGCTCGGCCCGATCAAATCCGGGACGCGGCGGCTACGGCGCCGTGCTCAAATACACCAACCCCGCCGGCAAGACCTTCACCTCCGAGCTTTCGCGCGGCTACGCCAAGACCACCAACAACCGCATGGAGCTCATGGCGGTCATCGTGGCGCTCGAGGCACTTAACCGCCCCTGCGAGGTCGAGGTCCATTCCGATTCGCAGTACGTCGTCAACGCCTTTAACAAGCACTGGATCGACGGCTGGAAAAAGCGCGGATGGAAAACCGCCAACAAGCAGCCCGTCAAGAACCGCGACCTGTGGGAGCGCCTACTCACCGCCAAAAGCAAGCACAAGGTTGAGTTCATCTGGGTTAAGGGTCACGCCGGCCACGAGCTCAACGAGCGCTGCGATGAGCTCGCCACCACGGCGGCCGACGGCAGCAACCTCGATATCGATACCGGCTTTAACGAGAGCGACCTGTAACGGCGTTTTCGCACGCTATTTCCTGCCCCCTCGCGCTACACTCATCCTGTAAACCGAACGGCACGAGGGGGATACATGCTGCGTATAGCGACCATCGGCACATCCATGATTACCGACGACTTTATCCAGGTCGTCAACGCCAACGACCAAGCCGCGTTTGTGGGCACGCTCTCGCGCGATGCCGAGCGCGGCGCCGCCTTTACCGCCGAACACGGCGGCGAGCGTAACTTCACCGCACTTGACGAGCTTGCGTCCGCCGACGACGTCGACGCCGTCTACATCGGCAGCCCCAATGCGCTCCACTACGAGCAGGCCCTTGCCTGCATCGCCGGTGGCAAGCACGTCATCGTCGAGAAACCCTTCTGCGCCACCGAAGCGCAGGCGCTGGAAGTCTTCCGCGCTGCCGAGGCAGCGGGCGTCGTAGCCCTCGAAGCCATGCGCCCGCTCCACGATCCCGCCTTCCACGCCATCGAGGACGCCTTGGGTGAAATCGCCCCCATCCGCCGCGCCTCATTGCGCTTTGGCAAGTATTCCTCGCGCTACAACGAGATTCTCGCGGGACGCGCCACCAATATCTTCGACTGCAATATGGCATCGGGTTCCCTCATGGACATTGGCGTCTATACCGTCGAGCCCATGGTCGAGATCTTTGGCATGCCCTCCGGCCTTACGAGCATGACCACCCTGCTCGATCCCACCACGCGACAGCTCACGCACGGCCCCATCGATGGCTGCGGTTCCATCCTCGCCAGCTACGGCGGTGGCCGTATCTCCGTCGAGCTCGCGCACTCCAAAATTACGAACGACCTGTTGCCCTCGCAGATCGAAGGCGAGCGTGGCACTATCCAGATCGACCATCTGTCCACGCCCCGCAACGTCCGCATCGACTATCGCGGCGACGTCGTACGCGGCTCGGCGACCGAGGCACCGCGCGAACAGGGAGACAACGGCCGCGTGCTCGACCTGCCCAAATCGAGCAACACTATGGAATACGAACTCACAGACTTTATCACCGCCATCGGCGGCATCGATAACGTTAAGGAAGAGATTTGGGAGACCCCGGCGGGACGCCACGAGCTTGGCCACTACCGCGATGTCACACTCGTCTCACTGCGCATCATGGATGCCGTGCGCCAGCAGGCCGGCATAACCTTCCCAGCCGACGCAGGCAAGCAGGCATAGCTATGGGTCTCTTCGATACGTTCTTCTCCAGCGTCACCGGCGGCAGTCGAGAGCCTCAAAAACCATCAAACGTCGAGCTCGAGCTGCGCCGCAGGCTTACTGTGCTCGCAAGCGACGAGGCCACTCAAGACACTCCCCTGCGCTATTTCCTGCGCTGGGCGGGGCAAGTCCAGGGCGTTGGCTTTCGCTTTACCAACACCAACCTCGCGCAGGCACGCGCGCTCACCGGCTGGGTGCGTAACATGGAAGACGGCTCAGTCGAGATGGAGATACAGGGGGCTCCGGCAAATATCCTATCTCATCTCGAGGCGCTTCATGCCTCCTACGAGCGTATGGGAACGCGTTTTCGCCTCGTAGACGCCCAGGCCCGAGCCCCACTTGCCAATGAAGACGGTTTCACGCCTCGTTATTAGTATTGTGTGCTAAATACGGTATCATTTACCTACGACCGTTGATAGAAAAGAGGCGAGGCGCATGGCGGTGCAAAGAAGGAATACCAGGCAGCGAAAGCTGGTTCTTGACGCCGTGCGCCAAAGCTATAACCATCCCACCGCCGACGAAATCTACAACGTCGTGCGCGCGCAGGATGACAAAATCAGCCGCGGCACGGTCTACCGCAACCTCAATCTCTTGGCCGACGCCGGCGAGATCCTCTCCATCAAGACGCCCGGCGGCAGCCGCTTCGATCGCACGATCGAGCCGCATGCGCATATCATCTGCACCTCGTGCAGCCGCGTCATCGACGTACCGCTCCCCTTCGATGCCCAACTCGACGCCAAGGCATCCGAGCAAATCGGCTGGCACGTCACGTCGCACTACACCATCTTCGAGGGTCTCTGCCCCGACTGCCGGTAGATGTTTGGGACATGCCTTAAAATCCACCTTTCCGCATTCTGCGGCAAAATGTAGATTTCTAGGCATGTCCCAAATATCTACTCGGCGAGCAGGCGATGCAGTTCTTCTTCGACCGTGCGCACGTAGCGAACGCGGTCGTTGATACCACGCATGCTGGGATTGCAGCTCTCCATCAGATAGGGATGGCCCACGACGTTAAGCATGTCGCGATCGTTTTCGTTATCGCCAAACGCCATCATCTCATCGGGCGAAATCCCCAGGGCACGACCGTAATCGGCAAGCGCGGAACCCTTACCCGAATCAAAGCCGATAAAGTCCGTCCACTCGGTTCCCGACGTCATCACGTCGACACGGTCGCTAAAGAGGCGCTCAAAATACTCCAGGGCCGCCGGCTGATCCACCTCGGGCGTCTGGAAGGCAATCTTAATGACGTCCTCGTCGATGTCCTCAGGACGGTCGACCACCGCCACATCGCAGTGGACCTCATAGCGCAAATGGTCGACGAACGCATCGTTGCCGCTCATGGTGTAGAGGTGTCCCTCACACGAAAGGGTCACGTCGGCATGGGGATACGCAACCACGGCATTCGCGATATCCATAGCAAGGCTACGCTCCATGGAACGCTTGACAACGGCACGCCCCTCGTTCATCACTAGGGCTCCGTTTTCGCATACATAGGCGAGCTCATCGGCCACCGGGGCAAACAGGTAGCGCAAGCTCGCATATTGACGACCGCTCGCCGGCATAAACACGATGCCGCGACGATGCAGTTCATCGATGAGCTCAAAGGCCTCGGAACGCGGCTCGTGCTCCCCCGGATGCAGCAACGTGCCGTCCAAATCGCATGCAATCAGCTTGATTCCCTCAAGACCCATATGCTTCCCCAAAGCCTCCTATCAACAGCAAGACGGACCTTGATTGGTCGCCCCTCAAAGCCCGCCTTGCGTATACACGCGCTTAGCCGCGCGTCTTTTTTACGATGGTAAAGTCGGGAGCCATGCTCACGACGACCTCCGCCGCACTCGACGCAAAGCGCCGGTCCGCATCGAGTTCACGGGTAACCACCGAGAGCCGAACGCCCTCGACGCCCCGGAGCATGCGGCCCAAAACAGGCTGCACCGGCGTATACATGCGCACGGTATACTCGTCCGAATCGCCTCGGAAAAGCGGCGCGTGCATATTGCCGATCTCCCAGCACGCATGCGCGAGCGCAATCGGGTCCATGCGGTCAACTTCGACCAAATAAACCTCGGCACTGCGCAGGCGCACGACAACCGCCACGGGCACCATGCCCGAACGGTCGATGGCGAGCACGTCGCCGTCGGTAAAAC
>USHR01000006.1 GCA_900554495.1 uncultured Collinsella sp. | reverse complement strand
TGGCATAGATGATATGCCTCCGGTCACACTCAAGACCGTTGAATACGGCAAACTGACCCTTGGGGTCGCTCACGGTATCCATGAGCGACGTGCCCATGAGCACCGATCCGCGCACCCGAGACGACAGAGCCTCGAGGCCACCGGGAATTGGATTGGCAACCGCCGTGCAGGCAAGTCCGCGCTCGTCCAGAGCAGAAACCGCCAGCGCGACACCGCCGCCAAGACCCTCGCCCCATGCAAAAATGCGATCGGGATCCATGCCATCAAGATTGCGCGCGACCTTCGCCAACGCGCAGCCCCAACGGACGCGCTTGACAAAAGCGGGCGAAGCAATCCCCCACTGCAGGTCGTCCGCACCAGCAACATCGTCATCCAGCGCGAGAACGGCATACCCCATGGCGGCAAATCTCGTCATGTGATGCCATCCACGCACGGGTCGATCGATGTCGTGAAACATCAGGCACAGCGGCACGCGCTCAGACACTCGGGCACGACCGACAGGCTCGATCAAACGAGCGTGAATCGCATCGTCACCGAGCTCAAAGGAGACCTCCGAGTAACGGGCGCAGGGGTTAACAAAGTCAATCGCCGTAATGGCCAGGCCTTGAATCTCAAGATTCGAAGCGCATGTCTCTAAATCAGAAACATCTGCTTGGACATCACCGCGCCAGTCCCGATATTCTGCGAGCCTTGACGAAACCGTTCCAGGCATCTCCGCGAGCCCGGGGACGATCAGCTCGTCGATATTGCTCTCGCACTTAGACATGAGCCTCCCCTCCCTCGCAGAAAAACGGAATGATCAGATCGTCAAAGTCCTGAATCTCCTCGTGGCCAAAGCCCTCAAAGAACTCGCGTCGCTTCTCACAGGCCAGATTGTTGTAGACCGCAAACTGCGTCGCCGGCGGACAGACGATATCGGCTGTGCCCGTGCCAAACAGCACGGGGCATTTGACCATGGGGGCAAAGTTCTTGGAATCGAAGTACGCCAGTTTGGCATAGGCCTCCTCAATACGAGTCGAGTCCTCGTCAAACCAACGCGACCAATAACGCAGGCCTTCATAAGCGATATCGTCGGCATCCAGATCCCAAACAAGGCGGAAATCCGACAGGAAGGGATAGAGGATGGCAGCGCGATTGATAAGCTCACTATTAAGCGCGCAGGTCGCAATGCCCAAACCGCCGCCCTGCGATGCGCCGTTCACAAATACGCGGGAAAGATCGATGCCCTCGAGCTCGCGAACAATACGGCACAGAATGCGGATATCCTGGTGCAAGCGGACATAGTAAAGATTGGCCGGGTCGCCGTCGATACCGGCGACGATATGCCCAGCAACCGTCGTGCCTTCAAATCCACCAATATCCTCGGAGGGGCCACCCTGGCCAGGACAATCGAGAGCGATGAGTGCCATGCCCATGCCCGCAAACGACGCCTGCTCGAACCAGCTGCGGCTTGCACCCGGATAGCCGTGGAACTGTAGCACCAGCGGCACGGGCTCGTCCGAAACCGGCTGGAGATACTTGGCATGCAGGCGTGCACCGCACATGCCGGTATACCAGAGGTCGAAAAACCGACAGGTCGCGGAATCCGCAACCGAAGCCGCCTCAATCGCATAGTCGAGCTCGACGGCGTCGGCCTCGGCCATGCGGTCCTTCCAAAAGAGATCGAAATCCGATGGACGGGGCATAGCGCCTCGATATTCACCAAATTGCTGTTGTAGCTCCTGAGCACTTGGCATGGCTCGTGAACCCAACCTTTCGAAATCGCAACGGAGGTGCGCCCGGCAAGGGAACCGGGCGCACGGGAGGGAAAGCGAGGCTACTCGCCGAGCTTGGGATGCAGCAGCGACGGCGCAGCGCCGAGCAGCATCTTGGTGTAGGGGTCCTGAGGGTGCTGGAAGACCTGCTTGGCCTCGCCCTGCTCGACGATCTTGCCGCCATTCATAACGATGATGTCGTCAGAGATATAGCGGACCGTCTGGATGTCATGGCTGATGAACACCATGGCCAGGCCGAGCTCCTTCTTAAGGTCGGTCAGCAGGTTCAGAATCTGCGCGCGGACCGAAACGTCCAGAGCCGAGGTGGGCTCGTCGGCGATGATGGCATCGGGGTTCAGCGACAGGGCGCGCGCAATTGCGACGCGCTGGCGCTGGCCGCCCGAAAGCTGGCCGGGAAGAACCTCGGCGGCGGAGCTGGGCAGACCGGTGAGCTCCAAGAGCTCCTTGACGCGCTTCTCCTGCTCGGCCTCGGTACCCAGGTTGTGGACGCGCATGGGGTCGAGCAGTTGCTCGCGAACGACCATGCGGGGATTGAGCGCCGTGGCCGGGTTCTGGAACACGACCGAGATGACGCGACCCATGTGGCGACGGTCCTCGGCGGTACGCTTGGTAACGTCCTTGCCCTTAAAGTAGACCTTGCCGCTCGTGGGGGCCTGCAGGCCGCACATGACGTTGGCGGTGGTGGACTTTCCGCAACCGGACTCGCCGACGATGCCGATGGTCTGTCCGGGCATGAGCTTAATCGTTACACCCTGGACGGCGTGAACCAGGTTGGGGTGCAGAATCGAGCCGGTACGGGTCCTAAAGGTGACGTGGACGTCATCAAGGAAGATGATCGGCTCGACGCCGTTGACTGCGGTCTCGCTCATCTACATCACCTCCGCGTGAGGGGTCAAACCATTTGCCTTGAGCACCTCGTCGGGGAGCTCGGAATAGAAGTGCTCGGTGCCGGGCACGCGCTTGAAGACCGGACGGGTGTCCAGGCCAATGCGCGGATGGCTCGAGCGGGGTGCGAAGCGATCGCCCTTGGGGAAATCGCGCGGGCTCGGAACGGCGCCGGGCACCTGGTGCAGGCGGCCCGAACCGCTCTCGATGGACAGGACGGAACCCAGAAGGCCGCGGGTGTACTCGTGAATCGGGTTGGTGAGCAGCTCCTTGGTAGGCGCCTGCTCGATAACCTGGCCGGCGTACATAACCGTGATGTTATGAGCGACCTCGGCGACCAGTGCCAGGTCGTGCGAAACGAAGATCATGGCAAAGCCGAGCTTGGCCTGAAGATCGTTAAGCAGCTTGATGACCTGCTTCTGGACGGTAACGTCCAGAGCGGTCGTGGGCTCGTCGCAGATGACCAGTTTGGGGTCGCGGGTAAGGGCCATAGCGATCAGAACGCGCTGACGCTGACCACCGGAAAGCTCATGCGGATAGCTCTCGAGCGTACGCTTGGGGTCGAGGCCCACGAGCTCCAGGAGCTCCTCGGCGCTACGGGTACCGCCGCGCTTGGTGAGCTGCTTCATCTGGGCGGAAATGAGCATGGAGGGGTTGAGCGAGGACAGGGCGTCCTGATAGACCATGGCGATATCGGTACCGCGCAGGCCGAACCACTCCTTCTTGCTCATCTTGAGCAGGTCGCGGCCCTCCCAGAGAACCTCACCGGAAAGATGCTCGTCATCGTCGGTCAGGCCCATGATGGCCAGCGTGGTGATGGACTTACCGCAGCCGGACTCACCGACCAGGCCCATGGTCTGGCCAGGACGGACATCAAAGTTGACATGATCGACGACGTTGATATCACCGTGGTGCTCAAACTGGATGCAGAAATCACGGACCGAAAGGATCGGCTCAACGGACTCATCGGGCACATGGCGGTCGTTACGCTTGAGTTCGACATCGCGCAGGGCGCCAAGACGGGCGGACAGGGACTGAGCCTGCTCCTTGTAAGCGCGAACAGGGTCGGAGACCAGCAGGTCGGCCTCGCGGCGCTTGGAGGAATCGGTCGGATCCAGGGCGGCGGAGGGAGCAGCGGCCATGGCGTCGGTAATGCCCTCGGAGAGGATGTTGAGCGCCAGGCAGGTGATCATGATAGCCAGACCCGGGAACAGCGCCTGCCACCAACGGCCAGCGAGCACGCCACCGCGGGCGTCGGCGAGGATGTTGCCCCAGGTAGCGGTGGGCTCCTGGATACCAGCGCCGATAAAGGTCAGCGAGGCCTCGAAGATGATGGCGTCGGCGACCAGGGTAACGGTGAAGACCATGATCGGGGCGATGCAGTTACGCAGAACATGCTTGATCAAAATCCACGGAGCCTTGGCGCCGGAAACGATGACCGCGCGGACATAGTCCTCGCCGTACTCGGACACAATGTTGGCGCGCACGATACGGGCAATCTGCGGAGTGTACATAAAGCCAATGGCGAAGATGATCGACGGCACGGAATTGCCCAGGATGGAGACGAAGACGGCAGCGAGGGCGATGCCCGGGATGGACATGATGATGTCCAGGATGCGCATGATCGCCTCGGAAACGGACTTGCGCGAAACCGCCGCGAGGGCGCCCACGACCGAGCCGCAGACCAGAGCCATGGCAGTAGCACCGAAGCCGATGATCAGCGAGTAACGGCCACCGTAAAGCATACGCGACAGGATGTCGCGGCCCTTATCGTCGGTACCGAAGATAAATCCATTGCCGGGAGCCTGGCGAGCAGTGAAAATCTCGACCGGGCTATAGGGGGCAAGAAGGGGCGCCAGAATCGCGGTCAGGGCGACCAACACCAGCACGACGGCGGCAATCTTAGAAGACAGCGTCATCTTCTTCCAGCCACCGAGCTTGAGCCCCTTGGAGGCAGCCTTCTCGAGCTGCTCGGTTTGCTTCTCTCGAATCTTTACCATAATCTACACCGTCCTGATGCGCGGGTTGATGAGCAGGTAGAGCATGTCAACCACGATGTTGATGATGATGAAGGCAAGAGCAACGACGATGACGACGCCCTGAACCAGGTTCGCCTCGTTGCCCTGAACGCCCTGCAGAATCGCAGTACCCATGCCGGGGAGGTTGAAGATGACCTCGATGACGACGGCGCCGCCCATAAGGTAACCGATCTTAAGACCGAGGGTGGTGACCGGGGTGATCAGCGCGTTGCGCAAAACGTTGATGCCGACGACGACCTTCTCGGGAACGCCGGCGCCACGGGCCATGCGGACGTAGTCCTTGTCGAGCTCCTCAACCATGGCGGTACGCACGATACGAGTCATCTGGCCCGTCAGCGGGAATGCCAGAGCGATAGCGGGCATGATCATACGTCCCAGATAGCCAGCCGGGTTGGTGGTGAAGTGAGGCAGAGCACCGGATGCCGGGAGCACCTTAAGGTAGGAAGAGAACAGCAGAATCAACAGAACGGCAAGCCAGAACGACGGGGTTGCCAAGCCGGCGATGGAAAAGACGCGGATCACTTGGTCCGGCCATTTATCGCGATACAGTGCCGCGATGACGCCGAGCAAAAACGAGACGACCGCGCCGATGGCAAGACCGATGAAGGTCAGCTGCATCGTGACGGGCAGGGCCGTGGAGATGCGCTTGGCAACGGAGTTGCGAGCAGCACCATAGGTGCCCATGTCACCATGGATCAGATCGCCCATGTAGCGCACGTAGCGCACGGGCCAGGGGTCGTCCAGACCATACTTCTCATGGTACTCGGCAACCGCCTCGGGCGAGGCACCGTCACCCAACGCCGTATAGGCGGGGTCGGTCTTGGAGAACGACATAAGGAAGAACACCAGGACGGTGACGCCCAATGCCATGATCGGCAGCGCCACGAGACGCCTTCCAATCAAACGTAGAAAGTTGTTCACGTTCTCTCCCCTTTCTTTTGTCGGTAGGACCAACTGGTATATGAGTATGGATACTCATTACAAGACCCGAGCGACATCGAGGCCGCCCGGGTCTTTGTTTCAACTATGAGGACGTTGCCTTACGACCGACGCCCCACATATGACTCAAACGAGTCTTAGGCCTTGACGGTCGCGACGCCCCTGAAGGACATGCTCGTCGTGCCGATGCCCTTGAAGCCATCGAGGGCCTCGCCGTTGGGCGCGGTAGACGGATCGTCCCAGGAAGCGGAGACGGTCTTGACGTGGACAACGGGGTACAGAACAGCGTTGTCGGCGATGATGTCGAAGCACTCGTTCCACTTCTTCTGCTGCTCGTCGCCCTCGGCGGCAAGAGCCTCGTCCATGAGACCGTGGAGCTTCTCCCACTCAGCGGACTCCTTCCACGGGCAACGGGTCTGCATCCAGACGTTGTCGCCGTACCACCAGTTGAGCAGCAGGTCGGGGTCAGCGCCGAAGCAGGACGGATCGCCAGGGGCAAGGAGGATATCGTAGGCCTCGCCGCCGTCGATGGCAGCGTAGGTGGCCGGCGAGGTATCGGTCTGGATGGTCACCTCGAAGCCGAGAGCGTCGAGGTCGTTCTTGACCTGGGCGGCCATGCCCTTAATCTGCTCGTTGTCGGTGGTGCGCAGGGTGATGGCACCCGGGGTGATGCCGGACTCCTCGATGAGCTTCTTGGCCTTCTTGGCGTCGGTCTTGTACACCGTGGAAGCCTCATGATAGTTGGTGAAGCTCTTGGGCAGGTAGCAGCTGGCAGCGGTGGCAAGGCCGGCGAAGGTGTTGGTGATCATCTTCTCGGTGTCGAGCGCGTACATGACGGCCTGACGGACCTTGACGTTGTTCCAAGGCTCCTTGGCGACGTTGAACATGATGAAGCGGGTGCCGAAGCCCTGGACGTTGTCGATCTTGCAGCCAGCGCTCTCGAGCTGGTCGACGGCGTCAGCGGTGACGAGCTCCATAACGAGCGTGGAGCCTTCCTGCTGGGCGGTAACGCGAGCGGTGGGGTCGGTCAGGATGCTGTACTGGATCTTCTTATCCTCGGCAGCATACTCACCGTTGTACTCGGGGTTGGGAACCAGGGTGATCTCGGTATCGGAGATAGAGTCGTACATCCAGGGGCCGGAACCGATCGGCTGCTTGGCGCGATCCTCCTCGGACTGAGTAGCCGGGGTAACACGGATGATGGCCAGACGATCCTTGAGCAGGGAGAAGTTGGGGACCTTGGTCTTGACCGTTACAGTGCTGGCATCCTTGGCCTCGATGGACTCGAAGGGCTGGAAGAACGGAGCATAGGTAGCGGAAGCAGCGCAAGCGGTGTAGGAAGCGACGACGTCGTCAGCAGTGACCTCGGTACCATCGGAGAACTTGGCGCCCTTGCGGATGGTGACCTCGAAGGTAGTGTCGTCCACGGACTTGGGATCGTCGGTGGCGAGCTCGTTGAAGGTGCTGTAGTCGTGGTAATCGATGCCGTAGAGACCCTCGACGACGTGCCAGTTAGCACCCAGGCCCACAGCGGAGCCGGTGCTGGCGGGATCGAAGCTGGACGGAGCGTAAGCGGAACCAGCGGTAATCACACCGCCGCCACGGTTGGCGGAATCGGCGGAACCGGAAGCGGACCCCTCGTCGTTGGAGCTGCCACCGCAGCCGGTGAGACCAAGCCCTGCGACAGCAGCGACGCTGCCGGTGAGGCCGAGGAACGAACGCCTGGACATACCCTTGTTGATGATGGCCATGTCTTCTCCTATCAATAGAGAATCTTACCCGGGGGCACCTAGACTTGCCCCCGCGCAACTTGCGGACGATATATACCTTACCTACCGACGGACCCAACTGAGGTGCCGCGCTCGGCGACCGATACATACATACGCTTGAACGGTATTTACTACCGTTCACCGAATTCATTGACAAACGATTCGCCAGACAGTATGTATCGACGAGGTGAGATATCAGTCTTCGTCAACCCGCAGGATAGCAGGGTTATTCACCATGGCTAGTCAAACGTTTTAGCGTTAATAAAACCCGAAATCAGTAGGTAATCGCCGCGAAATAAATGATTGAAAATCGGCAAATCATGTATACCAGTTGTTTAGAAGCGCGTTTAGTTTTCGGAACGGCTGGCCGATGCCTGGGCGCGCTCGGCATTCCATACGACAAGTGCCTCGTGGACCGCTTTGGCGACATCGGCCGGAACGCCTCGAACTTCTGCAATCTCCTGCTCGCTGGCCGCGCGCAAGCGCTTCATCGAGCCAAAATGGCGCATGATGGCACGTTTTCTAGTGGGTCCCACGCCCGGAACGTCGTCAAGCACCGAAACCGTCATAGCCTTATCGCGCAACTCGCGGTGGAACGTAATCGCAAATCGGTGGGATTCATCGCGAACCTGCTTGATCAGATAAAGCGAAGCGGAGCCGGTCGGTAGCACGACGGGAGTCTCGTCCCACGGCACGAAAACCTCCTCATCGGCCTTTGCCAAGCCACAGACTGGTATATCGAGGCCGAGCGCCTCAAGTTGCTTAATTGCAGCGGTCAATTGCGGCTTGCCGCCATCGACAACGAGCAAATCGGGGCGCGAGCCAAAGCGCTCGTCCGCCATGCGCTCGGGAGCATAGCGACGCCCCAGAACCTCGGACATCGATACGAAGTCGTTCGCCTCGTCCAATTCGGCCTGAATTTTAAAGCGACGATACTGGCCCTTGTCGGCACGACCGTTGGTAAATACCACCATCGAAGCGACGGTAAAGGTGCCGTGCAACGTCGAGATATCGAAGCACTCGATACGCAACGGCGGTGCAGGCAGCGCAAGCGCGCTTTCGAGCTCCAGGAGCGCCCGATTGGTGCGATCGTCAGCATATCCCGTGCGCATCATGTAGCGCATGAGGGCATGGCGTGCATTTTTGGAAGCCATATCGAGCAGGCGGTGCTTTTCGCCGCGCTGCGGCCTATGGAGATGGCAAGAGCGTTCGCGCTTGCCCGCAAGCCACTCCCCCAATGCTTCGGCATCCTCAAGCTCGACAGAGAGATTGATCTCGGCTGGAATATCAGCCGTCTCGTCGTAATAGCGCTTAAGAAAGCCCGATTGAAGCTCTTCCTCGTCGACATCCAGGCCTTTATCGAGGATGAACTCACAAGTTCGAACCGTTCGGCCCTCGCGAACGACAAAGACACAGGCGGCAGAGATAGTCTCTTCGCGATAGAAGCCGATGACGTCGATATCGACGCTTGATGGAAAAACGACCTGTTGGCGATCGTCCAAGCCCCTAATGACTTCCAGACGACGCTTGACGCGCGCCGCACGCTCAAAATCGAGTGTCTCGGCTGCCTCCGTCATCTCGGACGTAAGCTCGTCGACGACATCCTTGCGATGGCCCGACAAGAAACGTTCGACACGCTTGACGTTCTTGGCATAGTCGGCAGGGGAAATCGCGCCGACACATGCGCCCGGCCCGCGCCCGACATGGTAGTCAAAGCAGGGACGCCCGTTTTGCGCGCAAATCATATTGACGATGTCTTCTTCGCCCTTATGAGATTCGACGATGCGGCGGCAGCGGCGCCATTCCGCACAGGATGCCGAGCAAATAGGAATAACCTTGCGTAGCGTATCGATGGTCTCACGCGCCGCGCGGCTATCGGTATAGGGGCCAAAATAGCGCGTTCCCGGTTTATGACGCTCTCGCGTGTATTTAATAGCCGGAAACAAGTCGCTCTTAGTAATGGCGATAAAGGGATAGCTCTTATCGTCCTTAAGGTCGACGTTGAAGTACGGATGGTACTGGCCGATCAGATTGCGCTCGAGCACCAATGCCTCGTGCTCGGTCTCCACCACGATATAGTCGAAGCTCGCCACCAGCTGCATCATGAGCGGGATCTTTTGACGCTCGTCCTGCAGCGTCACGTATTGACGCATACGGGCACGCAAGTTTTTTGCCTTGCCCACATAGATGACATCGCCCTTGGCATCTTTCCAAAGGTAGCAGCCGGGTTGCGTGGGAACGCGCGAAACCTGCTCGGCAAGTGTTGGAATGTTGTCGTGACCTGCCACGCGCACCTACTTGCGACGAAGCAGCGCCGAGACCTCGGGCATCTTAAAGACGAAGGCAAGGCCAAAAGTCACGGCGAGCGAGACGACGCCTGCAACACAAACGTAGCCCAGGGTAATGAGGATCGAGCTGCCAAGCAGTCCGACAAAGTGCTCAAGTGCCCACATGACGCCGGCGCCCGCGGCAGCGCCCAAGCCACCGAACAATAGGCCGAAGAAACCGCCGTGCAGGATAGACTTGACCTGAAGGCCATGCAGACGACGGCGCAGCCACCACAGTGAGCATCCGACCAAGACCACGTAGTCAACGACGTACGAAAGCGCAATTGCCGGCATACCGTAGCCCAGCACCACGCCAAACAGCAGCACCGAACCGGCCTGGCCGATAGCGGAGTACAGGCAATAGCGGCTATAAGGTTTCATATCGAGCAGGGCCGAGAAGCTCTTCTGCATCAGCACGACCACGCCGTAGAGCGGCAGGGAAAGCGCCAGATAGATAAGGAACTCCGACACCAGCGCCACACCGGATTCATCGAACTTGCCGGCGCAGTAGATCATGTTGAGCGGACGGGCGAAGACAATCAGATACATCGCAAACGGAATCAGGAAGAAGAGCATCTGGGCGACACCGCGCGAAATACCCGTGCGGACGCTGTCGTAATCCTTCTCCTGCGCATCGTGAGAGAGTTCGGTATAGAGTGCCGTCGAAAGCGAGGCGGCGATCAGCGCATAGGGCAATGTGTACCACAGGCGCGCATATGCGATAACGGAAGGGCCGGTCTCGGGCTGCACCACCAGCGCGGCGGCATTGGTAATGGAGGTCGAGACAAACATGCACACCGTGGCGAGCAGCGTCGGGATACCAAGCGCGATCGTCTGTCGCAGCGCGGGATCCTTAAAGTCGATATGGATATGAGGATGCACGCCATGCTTGCCAAGCGCGGGAATCTGGCAGGCCATCTGGACAAAGACGCCGAGAGTCGTACCAGCTGCGATCAAGATAATACCGGCCTGCCCGCCAAATTGTGCAGACACAGGAGCAAAGCCCATAAAGCTGGCGATGACGATAACATTGTTGAGAACCGGGGCAAACGTCGACCAGAAGTAGTCGCGGTGTGCGTTGAGAACGCCCGAGAACACCGAACCCAAGCCATAAAACAGAATTTGGATAGCAAAAAAGCGGAACATGAACGCAGCGATATCCATGCTGCCGCCATCGCCCGAAAGGAACGACTGCGTCCAAATAAAGCCGGGAGCAAACACGGTGCCCAGCAGCGAGATACCGCCCAGCAGCAGAAGCAGAATACCGAGCAGGTTACCGACATACTCGTTCGATGCCTCGCGGCCCTGCTCGCGCCTCACACCCATATACACCGGCAAAAACGCCGTAACGAGCATGCCGCCCATCACGAGTTCGTAAAGCATGTTGGGCAGGTTGTTGGCAACCTGATAGGAGGACGAGAGCAGCGACATGCCGATGGCGGCCGCCATGGCCCACGTGCGGATAAACCCGGTGACGCGCGACACGATGGTCAGCACGGTCATGAGGCCAGCAGAACGACCAACCGTGGAGTAGTCCGACGAACCCATATCGTCTACGTCGTCCTGAGAGTCCTCATGAACCTCATCTTGTGGCGGCAAATCGTCCACGACGGCAAAGGAGCCGGTCATCGCAAAGGGATCGTCAACCAAAACGGCGTCATCAGCAGGTGCGGCGTCATCGCTGTTCGGCATGTTGTTACCGGATACGGCATCATCATCGAATATGGCATGGTCGCCAAACACCGTGTCAACTTCTTTGGCGGCGACGGTTCGGGCAGAAAACGACAGAGGGTCCCAGTCATCATCACCGTCGATGGCCACGCCCTCGACGGGATCGGTCGAACCAAGCGGCGACCATTCGTCATCCGAAAGAAGCGGCTCGTCATCATCATGAGCCGCGGGCTTGGAGGAACGAGCGGCAGGAGTGCTCTGCGGCGTGCTCTTTCCCTGAGCTGCCATCAAAAACACCGCCGTCTCATCGGGACGCAGCACACGAGGAGCCTCGGAGACGACCGGCGTCACGCTGGCGCTCGATTGAGCGGCGGCCAAAAAGACCGCCGTCTCATCGGGACGAGTCGAAGAAAGAACCGTACGGGGAAGCGCCGTGCCGGCACCGGCGGCACGCAAGTACACGGCCGTCTCGCCCGGGTCAGCGGCAGCGGACCAGGCGTTTCGAATCTCGTTATCGAACGAAGCGGCCTCGGGCGCGGGCGTCTGAGGAGCCGACCCTTTTGCAAAGTGAGCTCCGCGCTTTGATTCTTCCTGCGGCATCGCTCAGTCCTCTCTCGTGATCGGGGCAACTGTCGCCCCGCAAAATGCAACTAAGTCATCGGGAGCAAGCTCAAGCTGATAGCCGCGCTTGCCACCCGAGATAAAAATGGTATCCCAAAGGACGCATGTCTCATCGATCAGCGTCCGGAAGCGCTTTTTCATACCGACCGGGCTGCAACCGCCGCGGACATACCCCGTCGCGGCAAGCAAATCTTTGACATGCATCATGGTCAGCGACTTTTCGCCTGCGGCGCGCGCGGCGGCCTTGAGGTCGAGCTCGTCGGCAACGGGAACGCAGCACACGACATGGTCGTTGGACGGCGTCGTGCAGACCAGGGTCTTAAATCCCTGACCGGGCTCCTCGCCAAGCTGCTCGGAAATCGCGACGCCCAGACCTGACGATTCATCGCCATCGTCTTCGTACGTATGGAGAACATAGGAGATGCCGGCGCTTTCCAGCTCGCGCATCGCATTGGTTTTTGGCGTCTTAACAGCCTTTGCCATGGCACATCCTTTCCCTCGCAGAGCGACGCAAGGATTAAGTATAGGGCCAATTCCGCCGCATATGCCATCTCGACACACAGAAGCGCCACCGAATCAGAAGGAATCGGTGGCGCTTCGGTACTACAACGTCTCTTTACTGTGCGTCGAGCTGCGCCTGACGCTCACGGTCACGCTTGAGCAGCGGCGCCAAGAACTTGCCCGTGTAGCTCTGCGAACATGCCGCGACTTGCTCCGGCGTGCCTGAGACCACGACGGTTCCGCCGCCATTGCCGCCCTCGGGACCCATATCGATCAGGCGGTCGGCGACCTTGATGACATCAAGGTTGTGCTCGATCACCAGAACCGTGTTGCCCGCATCGACCAGGCGCTGCAAAACGTCGAGCAGCTGGCGAACATCCTCAAAATGAAGGCCGGTTGTAGGCTCGTCCAAAATGTAGAACGTCTTACCTGTCTGACGGCGATGAAGCTCCTTGGCGAGCTTCACGCGCTGCGCCTCGCCGCCCGAAAGCGTCGTAGCGGGCTGGCCTAAGCTCACGTAGCCCAGACCCACGTCATATAGGGTCTGCAGTTTGCGCTTAATCTGCGGGATATTCCCAAAGAAAGCCAGTGCTTCGGTGACACTCATGTCGAGCACGTCCGAGATCGTCTTGCCGCGGTAGGTAACCTCGAGTGTCTCGCGGTTATAACGCTTGCCGCCACATACCTCACAGGGGACATAGATATCGGGAAGGAAGTGCATCTCGATCTTGATCTGGCCATCGCCCTTGCACGCCTCGCAGCGACCGCCACTTACGTTAAAGGAGAAACGTCCCGGCGAGTAGCCGCGCGCCTTCGACTCAGGCGTGCTTGCAAATAGCGCACGCAGATCATCCCACAGGCCAATATAGGTCGCAGGGTTCGAGCGCGGCGTGCGACCGATCGGTGACTGGTCGATATCGATTACCTTATCGATGCACTCGATACCCTCAATCTTCTTGTACGGCCCCACGGGACGCGTCGAACGATGGATGGCATTCGTAAGCGCGGGCGCAATCGTATCGGTGACCAGGGAGCTCTTGCCCGATCCCGAAACACCGGTAACGACTGTGAGCGTACCGAACTCAATCTTGGCGGTAACGTTTTTGAGGTTGTTAGCGCGGGCACCCGTGATCTTAAGACAGCCGCGGCCGGGCTTGCGGCGCTCATCGGGCACGCGAATCATCCGCTTGCCGGTCAAATAAGCACCCGTCATGGAATCGGGGCACGCCATGATATCGGCAGGCGTTCCCGCGGCGACCACGTGTCCGCCGTTAACGCCCGCGCCGGGACCCATATCGATCACGTAGTCGGCAGCGCGAATCGTATCTTCGTCGTGCTCGACGACGATAACGGTATTACCGATATCGCGCAAGCGCTCGAGCGTCTTGATCAGGCGCTCGTTATCGCGTTGGTGAAGGCCGATCGACGGCTCGTCCAGAATGTACAGAACACCCATGAGGCCGGCGCCGATCTGCGTTGCGAGGCGAATGCGCTGGGCCTCACCACCGGAAAGCGTCGCCGAGGCGCGATCGAGCGTCAGATAGTCGAGTCCGACATCGACCAGAAAACGCAGGCGCTCCAGGATTTCCTTGACGATGCGCCCGCCGATAAACTGCTGACGCTCGGTAAGCTCCAGGCCCTCAAAAAACTCGAGCGACTCGCGACACGACAGGCAGCAGACATCGTAAATGGACTTGCCGCCCACGGTGACGGCAAGCATCTCGGGACGCAGGCGAGCACCGTGACAGCTCGAGCATGGCTCTTCGCGAATGTATTTCTCCAAGCGAGCCCTGGTGTTCTCGTTCGTCGTCTCGTTGTAGCGCTCGTACAGGATGTTGCGCACACCCGAGAACTTAGTGTCCCACTGGCTGCGACGCCCATCGAGCTTTTGATAGTCGACCGAAATCTTCGTGTCGCCCATGCCATCCAAAAACGCACGACGCACCCGCGGGGGCAGGTCCTTCCATGGCGTATCGGCACTCACCTTAAAGTGTTTGCAGACCGCGGCAAAGATCTGCGGATAATAGTTGGAATTGCCGAACAGGCTGCCAAAGACTCCGTCGGCAATCGACTTTGAGGGGTCTTCAATCAGCGCCTCGGCATCGACTGTCTTTTTAAAGCCCAGGCCATCGCACTCGGGACATGCACCATAGGGCGCGTTGAACGAGAAATCGCGCGGCTGCAGGTCGTCGATGGAATGCCCGTGCTCCGGGCAAGCCAGTGCCAGCGAATACTCCAGCAGCTCGCCCTCGGTTCCCTCGGGAGCGTCGCGGTCGGGCAGCATGTACACGTTCACGTTACCGCGCGCCAGTGCCGTCGCCTGCTCGACGGACTCGGCAATGCGACCCAGGGAGTTCTCTCGAATCACGATACGGTCGACCACGACCTCAATGTCGTGTTTGAACTTCTTGTCCAGGTCGATAGGGTCGTCAAGCGAGCGCACCTCGCCGTCGACGCGCACACGGCTAAAGCCCTCCGCACGCAGGTCCTCAAACAGCTTGGCATATTCGCCCTTGCGTCCACGAACCACCGGCGCCAACACAAACGCGCGACGGCCCTCCCCCGCCGCCAGCACCTTATCGGCGACCTGATCGGTCGTCTGACGCTCAATGACACGACCGCACTCAGGACAGTGCGGCGTTCCCACGCGAGCAAACAGCAGACGCAGATAGTCGTAAATCTCGGTTACGGTGCCCACCGTCGAGCGTGGGTTTTTGGACGTCGTCTTCTGATCGATCGAAACAGCCGGCGACAGGCCGTCAATCGAGTCCAGATCGGGCTTGTCCATCTGGCCCAAAAACTGACGCGCATAGCTCGAAAGGCTCTCGACGTAACGGCGCTGGCCCTCGGCATAGATGGTATCGAACGCCAGTGAGCTCTTGCCCGATCCGGAAAGACCGGTTATGACCACGAGCTGGTCACGCGGAATGGAAACATCGATATCGCGCAGGTTATGCTCGCGCGCGCCGCGAATAACGATAGAAGAATCAGACATGGAAGCTCCTTGCCTCCTACAACTTCAAATCACACTGACGATGAGTTTAGCGCACTCGACGCGCACAGATGTTCGTAATACAAGATTCGCAGACCTTTTGCGTTGTCTGACGCCGCAGGCCGCACGCTCGGTCCGTACTTTCGAATACTGTCGATCGCCTACCACGCATCATAAATGACTCCCGCTCGCAAACGAGGGTACAATGACGCTCGTGTCACACCGCGGGGCTCCGGCCCCAACATATACAAAGGAGTCAAACATGGGTTGCGAGCACGCACAGGCAGCCGGCGGGCAAACGTCGCCGTCGCAATTTGAGGAAAATACGCTGTCCGAGGTCAAGCGCGTTATCGCCGTGCTTTCCGGCAAGGGCGGCGTCGGCAAGTCATTCGTCACCGGCGCCATCGCCACGGAGCTTTCCCGCCACGGTCACAAGGTCGGCGTCCTCGATGCCGATATTACCGGCCCCTCTATCCCTAAGATGTTCGGTATGAGCGGACGTCACGTCCACGCCCTCGGCAACCTTATGCTGCCCGAAATCTCCGAGCACGGCGTCAAGGTTATGAGCTCTAATCTGCTGCTCCAAAACGAAACCGACCCCGTCCTCTGGCGCGGTCCGGTTATCGCGGGTGCCATCAGGCAGTTCTGGAGCGAAACCTCATGGGGCCCCATCGACTACCTGCTGGTCGACATGCCTCCGGGAACGGGCGACGTCGCCCTCACGGTCTTCCAGTCGCTGCCCGTCGATGGCATCGTCATCGTCACGAGCCCGCAGGATCTGGTCTCGATGATTGTCGCCAAGGCGGTCAACATGGCCGAGAAGATGAACGTGCCCATTTTGGGAATCGTCGAAAACATGAGCTATATCGAGTGCCCCGATTGCGGCAAGAAGATCGAAGTCTTTGGCAAGAGCAAGCTCCCCGAGGTCGCCGAGCGCTACGACCTCGAGATCCTAGGGCAGCTTCCCATCAATCCGGCACTCGCCGAGGCTTGCGACAAGGGCGAGGTTGAGACCGCACTGCCCGACGGTATGCTGCCCCAAGCCGTCTCTGCCGTCGAGACCATTGCCCCGCACGAGACCGCCGAGGCCTAAGTGAACGCAAACGCCTCCTATGACGTCTTGGTAATCGGCGGCGGGGCCTCGGGTCTCGCCGCCGCCATTACGGCCGCACGCGCAGGCAAAAGCGTCTGCATCGTTGAGCGCGATGTTGCCTGCGGCCTTAAACTCCTTGCGACCGGCAACGGCCGCTGCAACCTTTCCAACGAATCAATTGATTTCCAGCGGTACAACCGCCCCGCATTCGTCGAATCCGTCATGGGTCCCCAGCCCGAGCAAGAGCTCGGCAGTTTCTTCTCCTCGCTGGGCATCATGACGACCTCCGAGGAGGGCCGGCTGTATCCGCGCTCCCTTCGTGCCGAATCGGTGCGCGATGCGCTTCTCAACGCTTGCAATCACCTGGGTATCACCTTGATCTTTGGAGCAAACGTTGCCTCGGCATTCAAAGCTCTCGAGGGCTGGGCACTCCAAATAGACCGTCCCGCGCGAGCACTCAAGGCAAAAATGCACGACGACCGAAAAACGGAGGTTCGCTCGCTTCGGAAGGCGCTTGCCGACACCCCTCGCAAGAACGAGACGCTGCAGGCAAAGGCCGTAATTATCGCTACGGGCGGCAGCCCCGCCGACATCGCGAAGACGTTCAATCTTCCCCTCACACCGCAGCACCCCGTCCTCTGCCCCGTGTCGGCATCGGTCTTCGGCGACCAGACTGCGCTCAAGACGCTGGATGGCCTGCGCGTCCGCGCCCGTTTGACGCTCACCCGCAATCACGAGGAGCTCTGGCGCGAAGACGGCGAAGTGCTCTTCCGAACCTTTGGCATCTCGGGCGTTGCCGCCTTTAACCTCTCCCGTCGCGTCCAGCGCGGAGACACGATTCTGCTCGACGTTTTCCCCGACCTCTCCAAAGACGAGTTGCTCGATATGCTCAACCAGCGAGTTGAGTTGCTCGGCGGCTTTTCACCCCGCGACCCCCGCTGGCTCGACGGCATGCTCGCCCCGCAGTTCTCTCGCGTTGTCTGCACCGCATTCGAACAGTGCCACCCCGGGTCGCACGACGTCATCCATTTGGTCTCAATCCTCAAGCACTTTAAGCTGCTCGTCGAGGGAACGACAGAGGAGCGTTCGGCCCAGGTCACGCGCGGTGGCGTGCCCATCGAGAGCGTCTCAGCTCCCAACCTCTGCGCGAGCAACGCGGCAGGCGCCCCACTTTACATCTGTGGCGAGGCGCTCGACATCGATGCCGATTGCGGCGGTTTCAACCTTGCGTGGGCTTGGATCTCGGGTATTCGCGCTGCAAGCAGCCTATAGCCGCGCAGTCTATAATCAAAACGCATTCGGGCCGTCTGGGACACCGGGCGGCCTCTTTCTTGCATCTAAGGAGACCTCGATGATCGAAATCACCCAAGTCCACGCGTCACTCGATGAGGCCGGCGACGAAGCCGCCTGCCTTGCTATTGGTAGACGCGCCGTCAAACGAGCCCTGCGATGCGAGGATTCCCAGATTAAAGCCATTGAGCTCCATCGCAAGTCAATCGACGCCCGTAAAAAGCGAGATGTCCATTATTTTTTGAGCTTTCGAGTCGAGCTGACAAGCTCTCGACTCGAGCAGGAGGTGGTCGACCGCGTCGCCGAGCGCGACCGCTCGCGCATCCGCATGGTAGACGGCGAGGCTCCTTCATTCCCCAGCCCTGTCCCGAATGTACCCAAGGGGCGTCCCGTCGTTGTCGGCGCCGGTTGCGCCGGTCTCTTCGCCGCCCTGACCCTTGCCGAAGCGGGCCTTAAACCCCTGCTTATCGAGCGCGGCGACCCCGCACTTCGCCGCTCGCAAGCGATTGATCTCTTTCTTAGGGAGCGTATCCTCGACCCCGAAAGCAATATCCAATTTGGCCTGGGCGGCGCAGGGACCTTCTCGGACGGCAAGCTCAACACGGGAACCAAGAATCCTGCCCATCGACTGATTCTTGAAACATTCGTCGAAGCGGGCTCACCTCGTGACATCCTGTGGGACGCCAAGCCGCACATTGGCTCCGACATCCTCCCCACCGTCGTCACCAACATTTCTCAGCGCATCGAGCAACTCGGTGGAACCGTCCGCTATCGAACAAAGCTCGTCAATATTCGAACCGATGAATCTGGCGCCATCACCGGCGTCGATGTCCAACCGCCCCAAGAAACCACAAGCGAGACAATCGCCACAAAGCACCTCATTCTCGCCTGCGGCCATTCCGCCCGCGACGTATTCGAGCTTCTCAAAGAACATAACGTTGCCCTCGCGCAAAAGACCTTTGCCATGGGTGTGCGTATCGAGCATCCACAGCGCGACATCGACCGTGCCCAATATGGCCCCTCGGCGGGACATCCAGCGCTCGGGGCGGCCCCCTACAAACTTGTTGCCCATCTTCCCAACGGCCGCAGCGTGTTCTCATTTTGCATGTGCCCCGGCGGACAGGTTGTCGCGGCTTCTTCCGAGCAGGGCTATCTGTGCGTCAACGGTGCCAGCCTCAATGCCCGCGACGGGCGCAACGCAAATGCCGCCCTACTCGTCAACGTCACACCTGATGACCTTCCCGGCGATGATCCGCTCGCAGGCATTGAGCTCCAGCGCGCCTGCGAGCGAGCCGCCTATCGCCTGGGTGGCTCTAACTGGAACGCGCCGGCACAGCTCGTCGGAGATTTCCTTGCGGGGCGCGCCAGCACGGCGCCCGGAAAGGTAAAACCAACCTATCCACTTGGCGTGACCTGGACGGCGATCGACGATGCCCTCCCGCAGCATATCGTCGAATCGCTTCGTTTGGGAATTCCCCTGCTCGGTAAGAAACTGCATGGCTATGACCGCCCCGATGCAGTCCTCACTGGCGTGGAGACGCGTTCGAGCTCCCCGGTTACGGTCATCCGCGATCGAACATGCCACGCCGTGTCGACCCCGGGCCTTTACCCTTGCGGCGAGGGTGCCGGATATGCCGGCGGCATCATGAGTGCCGCCACCGACGGCATCCGTTGCGCTGAGGCGCTGATAGCAGACCTCTAGTGCACGAACTCCCGCGTCCAAACGACACAGGCCCCGAGCTCCACAGGGAACTCGGGGCCTGTTCGCTACTTCCTGAATCTTGCACCCTGGCGTTTTCTGCCCGAAGCAAAGGTAGAACCCTTGCGAGCCTGCGAACGCAAACGCTCGATCGTTTCGTCCTCAGATGCGCCCTCAAGCATCGCCCGAATCTGAACGACGGCATCGCGCAGACGCGCCGCCTCCTCAAAGTCCATGGCGGCGGAAGCGTTGCGCATGTCTTCCTCCATGGTCTCGACAATCCGCACGAGCTCGTCATGCGGCAGCCCTTCCAGCTGCTCGGCGAGCGTCTGCTCGGGCGCCACCGTCTCCGGCGCGGCGCCCTCGCCGTTTTCGTCGGGCGTATAGAACGCACCGTGACCCAGCGAATCGCCTCTCGAGCGCCCCTTCGAGCCCACAGTCTTTTCGGCCTCGGTAATAAAGCTCGAGATGTCGTTAATGGCCTTGCGGACCGTCTTGGGCACAATGCCATGCTCTTCGTTATATGCCATCTGAATCTCGCGACGGCGCTGCGTCTCCTCGATGGCTTCTTTCATCGAATCGGTCACAACGTCTGCATACATGATGACCTCGCCGTCGGCATTGCGGGCCGCACGGCCAATCGTCTGAATCAGCGAACGGCGGTTGCGCAAGAAGCCTTCCTTGTCGGCGTCGAGAATTGCCACCAGCGAGACCTCGGGAAGGTCAAGACCCTCGCGAAGCAGGTTAATGCCAACGAGAACATCGATCTTTCCCTCGCGCAGCGTTCGCAAGATCTCGACACGGTCCATCGTCGCCGTATCGGAATGCATGTAGTTGACCTTAATGCCGGCATCAAGCAGATGGTCGGTCAGGTCCTCGGCCATGCGCTTGGTGAGCGTGGTCACCAGCACGCGCTCCTTGCGGGCAACGCGCTCGCGAATCTCGTCCTCAAGATCGTCAATCTGCCCACGAACCGGACGCACATCGATCTTGGGGTCGAGCAGACCGGTCGGACGAATAATCTGCTCAACGTCGTTCTGGCTAACCCGCAGCTCATAGTCGCCCGGCGTGGCCGAAACGTAGATGAACTGGGGAATCCTCGCCTCAAACTCATCGAAACGAAGCGGGCGGTTATCGAGTGCCGAAGGCAGACGAAAACCATGCTCAACCAGCGTCACCTTACGCGAGCGGTCGCCTTCGTGCATGCCGCGGATCTGCGGCACCGTTACATGGCTCTCGTCGATGATGCAGAGCATATCCTTAGGAAAGTAATCGATCAGGGTAAACGGCGGCTCGCCCGGTTTTCGGCCGTCCAGATGACGCGAGTAGTTCTCGATACCGTTACAGAAACCCATGGTCTCGAGCATCTCGAGATCATAGTCGGTGCGCTGCTGCAGACGCTGCGCCTCGAGCAGCTTATCAGTCGCCTTGAGCTCGGCCACACGCTTCTCGCACTCTTCGCTGATTGATTTCAGAGCCGCTTTGACCTTAGGCTTCTCAGTCACGTAGTGCGAGGCCGGCCACACGGGAATGGCCTCGTACTCACGCAGCATCTCGCCGGTGACCTCGTCGATCTCGGCAATCAGCTCGACCTCGTCGCCAAAGAACTCAAACCGCAACGGATGCTCGGCATAGGGCGGATACACGTCGACGACATCGCCGCGCACGCGGAAGGTGCCACGTGCCAAATCATAGTCATTGCGATCGTACTGGATATCGATAAGCGCATGGATAAAGTCATCACGCTCGAGCGGCACCTTCTTGTCGACGTTCGGAGCTAGGCCCGCATAGTCCTCGGGGGAGCCAATGCCATAGATACACGAGACCGATGCGACGACGATCACATCGCGTCGAGATAGCAGCGATGCCGTCGCCTGATGGCGCAGCATCTCGACCTCTTCGTTAATCGAGGAATCCTTCTCGATATACGTATCGCTTTGCGGCACATATGCCTCGGGCTGATAGTAATCGTAGTACGACACAAAATAGACCACGGCGTTGTTAGGGAAGAATTCCTTGAGCTCGCTGGCGAGCTGAGCGGCAAGCGTTTTATTGGGAGCCATGACCAGCGTCGGCTTCCCCAAGGCCTCAATAGTCTTAGCCATCGTGAAGGTCTTGCCCGAACCAGTCACGCCCAGCAAAACCTGATAGCGATCTCCGTCCCTCACACCCTGTACAAGCGACTCAATGGCCTTAGGCTGGGAACCAGCGGGCTCGTATGGAGACACGACCTCAAACGGCACCTCAGAGCCCTCAACGCCAAAACGTTTGAGCTCTCCTCCAACACGCTCAACTTCAAATTCCGCCATGGATACTCCTAACTCATATATCTGCAGTATACGCAGGCGGCAGGCATAGTCCTATACGAACCGATCGGGATAGAGGGTCTTGTAGCGAACCCAGGCATTATTGACACGAATCAGATACGCCTGCGTCTCGGGAAAGGTGATTGCATTATGAAGCGACGTGCTCTGCTGCGCCCATCCGTCGACATTGCCCATGCCGGCGTTATAGGCGGCAATGGCACTGTCAGTCGACCCGTTAAAATACGTTAGAAGATACGAAAGATACGCACAACCAAACTCGATGTTCGTAGCGGGATCGTTAAGGTCGCCGGCTGAATACTCACTGCCATCGACAAGACCCTTGGCAATCATATCCTGGGCAGTCTCGGGCATCAGCTGCATCAATCCCTGTGCGCCTTGATTCGACTCAGCCTCGGGATCCCAATTCGATTCCGACTTTATGACAGCGCACACCAGATACGGATCAAGATTGTGCGAAATGCTCGATTGCTTTACGTACGCCTCGTAGTCAATTGGATACAAAGGCTTAAAGAAGGCGGCAGGAGCATACGAGTAGACGAGCGAAATAAGGCCGAAGACGAGCATAACGGCAAGTGGCGCCACGCGATACCACGTAAAGAAACGTATCTTAGGCATCGGCCTCATCCTTATCCACTACATCCCCGAAGCCATGGCGCGCAAGCCATGCGTCCAGTTGTTCAAAGAGCGAGTTATCGCCTGCCGCATTATCGATTACCGTCGTAGCGAGATTGCAAAGCGAAGCCTCATCAGGTTGGCATGCAGAGCGCGCATCAAAATCAGAAGACTCCATACCACGATGAATGGCACGCTCGCGACGAACTGCTAAAGGAGCGCTGATAACCAGAATTTCATCAGCCAGGCCAAAAGCATCCTCAAAACCAGTCGGGGCAGAAACCTCGACAACCGCAAAGGGATAACGGGGGGACGAAACCGTGCAGCAAACCGGATCAAGGATCCTCAGCGAAAGCTGTTCGATGAGAACCGGGTGAACGATGCCATTGAGCCGCGCAACTGTATCAGGAGAGGCGAAAGCTCGAGCAGCGAGGACATTGCGGCGAATGCCGCCCTCCCCGTCCAGAATGTCCCAACCGAATTCTTCCGCGAGGGCATTGACGATATCGGAGCCTGGCACATACAGCGATTTGGCAAGCTCATCCAGATCGATAAGCATGGCGCCATGAGATTCAAGATAGCGGCAGGCAGTCGACTTACCCGAAGCAATATTGCCTAAGACAAAAACGGTAAACATCAAGTCCTCCCTAACGCCAATGGGAGTTATTATCGCGCAAATACAAAAGAAGGACTCAAAATACAGCCAAACAGTAAGACAAGCTAAACGAAGGCGAGTTCTTGTATTACAACTCTCTATTAAACGCAAAAAGGGGGAGGCCGCGAGGCCTCCCCCTTCTTCAGTCCGTTGCGACGGCTCGGTGCCGTCCACCGGTCAGCGGCGCCCTGGCCTCCCACGGGCTGACCC
>USHR01000005.1 GCA_900554495.1 uncultured Collinsella sp. | reverse complement strand
CCTACTCGATCGAGAAGATCACGGGATAGAGCGGCTGCTCGCCACGATGGGCATCAATCTCCAGGTCGGGCTGAGCCTCCTCAATGGCGTCGACGATCTCCTGGAAGGCCTCATCGGACAGCTCCTCGCCGGCCAGAATCGTCAGCGCGTCGCCCTCCTCTTCCTCCTGCATGCGGTTGATGCAGTCGAGCGTGACCTGTTTCACATCGGAGCCGACCACGTCGATAGAGCCGGCAATGATGCCCATGACGTCACCGGAGTGAATCGGAGAGCCGTCAGAGGCGCTGGAATCGCGCACGGCACGGGTAACCTCGCCATCGCGAACCTCGCTGATGGCGTCGACCATGGCAGCGACGGCGTCCTCAAGCTCGGAATCGGGCAGGACCGCGAACAGCGCGGAGAACGCCTGCGGGACAGTCTTGGTGGGAACGACGGCGACCTTCTTGTCGGTGCAAGCAGAAGCGGCGGCCTCGGCAGCCATGCGGATGTTGCCGTTATTGGGCAGGATGATGACCGAGGTCGCGTTGACCTGGTCCACCGCGCCCAGCAGGTCGGCGGTCGAGGGGTTCATGGTCTGGCCACCCGAAACGATCACGTCGACGCCGAGGGACTTGAGGATATCGGCCTCGCCGGAGCCGGCGGCAACGGCGACAAAACCCAGCGCCTTGGCGGGCTCGGCGGCCTTCTCCTGGTCCTCATGAATCTTGGCGGTACGGTCGTGGGCCTCCATCTCCATGTTGTGGATAAAGACCTCGTAGATCTGACCAAGCTGCAGCATGTGCTCGAGCACCAGGTTGGGCGTGTTGGAGTGCACATGGATCTTGTAATCGGGGTAAGCACCCACGAGCAGCTCGCAGTCGCCCATGGAGCCCAGGAACTTAAGGCACTCGTCCTCGTCAAACGGGACGTCGGCCTTAAAGAGGAACTCGTTGCAGTAGCGGAACTCCGAACCCTCCCAATCGTCGTTGGCCTCAATCTCAACGCGACCGAGGGCCGCGTCGCGGGCAGAGCCAGCGGAATCAAACGTGGCGGAGAAATCCTCGACAACGGTGCTGCGGCCAAGCGCGGCGGCGACAAAGTTCTCCAGGAAGATGGCAAAGCCAAAGGCGCCGGAGTCGACCACGCCGTTCTCCTTCAGAACGGGCAGCAGGTCGGGCGTGCGGGCGACGGACTGGTACGCCTCGACGACGATGGCATCGAGCGCATCCTCGGCCGAGAACTTCTTCTTCTCGCACTCATCAGCCTTGGTCGAAACATCGCGCAGGACCGTGAGAATCGTGCCCTCGATGGGCTTGCGGACGGCCTGGAAGGCGACCTTGACGGCGCGGCGGAAAGCGAAGGCGATGTTGGCGGACGTGATGGGCTCATCGGCGGAGACGAGACCCTCGGCCACGCCGCGCAGAATCTGCGAGGTGATGACGCCGGAGTTGCCGCGGGCACCCATCAGGGAGCCGTGGGTGATGGCGCCGGCAATGGCCTCCATATCGGCATCGGCGGGAAGGGCGGAAAGCTCCTTGGTCACCGAGGCGAGCGTGAGCGACATGTTGGTGCCGGTGTCGCCGTCGGGTACGGGGAAGACGTTGAGCTTGTTGATCTCCTCGGCCTTGTCGGAAACGGCAGCCGCAGCGATCGGAAAACAGGTGCGAATGGTCTTTGCAATCATGGGTATTTGAATCTCCGTTTTCGGATGCTAGTTCAGACGGCTCTTGAGCGCGTCGATGTGGATGCCGATCTTAAGGCTGGCGGGATCGATCTGGGCGATCTCCTGCAGGGTGAAGGCAACGGAGCTCGAAAGATTGTGGCAGACGGACTTCATGTTGACGCCGTTCTCGAGCACGACGTGAAGATCGACCGTAAGGCCGTTCTCGTCGGCGGAGACAAGCACGCCCTTGCGGAGGCGCTGACCGGCAAGCAGGCGCACGCTCTCGGCGCCCTGGAGCTGTTCGGCCATACCGACGACGCCGTAGCACGTCATCGCGGCATAACCGGCAATATCGGCAATAACGTCGTTCGAGACGCTCAGGCTGCCGTTAATGGTCTCAGACACAAGAATCTCCTTATCTGGTGCTCGCGGCACCATCTCGTGGGAGCAATCATTGCAATATTCTACAACGACCGCGCCGTGTTGAGGTGGTGGGTCGCGGGATTACATCCTCGACACGAAATGTTGATATGGCAACGTTCGCGCTAAGCGATCGCGACATGAAAAAACCCGCCGCATAAGCGACGGGTCTTACAACCTGGCTCCCCGGGTAGGACTCGAACCTACAACAGCGCGGTTAACAGCCGCGTGCTCTACCATTGAGCTACCGAGGAATAGGTGCGTGCTCTCAAGCAACGAAGTTTATTATACGGACGAATCAGCTCAGGGCAAGAACTTTTTTGAGAATTTTTCCGACCTAGTCGTTTAAGAACTTCCCCAACGACTACATGAAAGCGCCCCCAAGCAGATGTGCTTGAGGGCGCTTCTTGCTCGACTAGCTCTCGATATAGTCTTTGAGCTTGCTGCTACGGCTGGGATGGCGGAGCTTGGCCAGGGTCTTGGACTCGATCTGGCGGATGCGCTCGCGCGTGACGCCAAACTCACGACCGACTTCCTCGAGCGTACGGGGATGTCCGTCGACAAGGCCAAAGCGCAGCTCAATAACCTTGCGCTCACGATCGGCAAGCGAGTCGAGCACCTGGGTGAGCTGCTCTTGCAGCATGGAGAAGCTGGCGGCATCGGGCGGAACGATAGCCTGGGAATCCTCGATGAAGTCGCCCAGCTGAGAATCCTCTTCCTCGCCGATGGGGGTCTCGAGCGACACGGGCTCCTGCGAGATCTTCTGGATCTCGCGGACGCGGTCGGCGCTCATGTCCATCTCGGCACCGATCTCCTCGGGGGTCGGGTCGCGACCAAGGTCCTGGAGAAGCTGGCGCTGCACGCGGACGAGTTTGTTGATGGTCTCGACCATGTGCACAGGAATACGGATGGTACGGGCCTGGTCGGCGATAGCGCGTGTGATGGCCTGACGGATCCACCACGTGGCGTACGTGGAGAACTTAAAGCCCTTCTGGTAGTCGAACTTCTCGACGGCGCGAATCAGACCGAGGTTGCCCTCCTGGATCAGGTCCAGGAACAGCATGCCGCGACCGACATAGCGCTTGGCGATGGAGACGACCAGACGCAGGTTTGCGCTGATGAGTGCCTGCTTGGCTTCGAGGCCCACGTTCTCAATGCGCGTAAGACGACGCATCTCGGCACGCGTGAGCTCGAGCTCGCCTGCATCGGCAGCCTCGAGCTTCTCGGTGGCCTCGAGACCGGCCTCGATCTTCATGGCCAGATCGACCTCTTCGGAGGCGGTCAGCAGGTCGACCTTGCCGATCTCCTTGAGGTACATACGGACCGGATCGCCGGTCAGCATCACCGTGGAGGCATCGATGCCACGCACGCGCGAGCGTGAACGGGACGTGCGCACGGTGCGCTTCTTCTTGCTCTTGGAAGAACCCATCTCGGCGTCGGCCTGACGGGCCATCTTGAGCTCATGATCGTCGAGCGAGCCGGAATCGTGCTCGTCATCGTCACCAAAGTCGTCGGTATCGGTATCGTTATCGTCATCGTCGACGTCCATGGGGGCGTCGTCGTTACCGCTCGCGGAGATAATCTGGATGCCGCTGTTGCGCAGCGCGGAATACACCGCGGTGAGCTGCTCGTCAGAAACATCGATATCCTTCAGGGCGACCTGAATTTCGTCCTCGGTTACCGAAGTCCTGTTTGAGCCGTTGCCCATGAGCTTTGCAACGTAGGATTCCAGCCCAGTACCCGTGCTCTCAGTCTTTTTTGGCACAGATTCTCCCTTCATAGTCCACAGGACTCAATACTTTAGCACACACATTGACGTCTATACCCAAAAAGAGGACTGGATATAGGCGAGAATACGCTGGTTGACCACAACATCTAGGCCTGTTCTGTGCCTGCGGCCTCCAGACCGATCAAACGGAACGGGTCCGCCACACCGCCGATCGACTTTTGCAGTTCGCGTTGACGCTGCGAATCCTGCGCGGCCTGAACGGTCAGCGCGCGACGGGCCTCATCATCGAGCGAACGGTCCTGGCGCAGCTTGGCCTGTGCGGCACGCATGCGGCGCTTGATGGTGTAGAGCTCGAGCGTATCGAGCATAAACACGATGTTCGTCTCGGTGGGGTGCTTGCTCGTCGCCGAGATGCGCCCGGCACTCACAAGCGTTGCCGCATCGGGACACACTGAGCGCGCCGCATCCATGCAGGCTGCAGGATCGGTTCCCGGCGGCGTTGCCAGAACGGCCCATGCGATGGACTCGTGACGTGGGTCAACCCACTCGATGGAGCAGATGCGGTCGGCATACGTGCGGAACAGGTCGGGGTAGCTCGTGAGCATGGTCAGCAGCTCGCGCTCCCCTGCCAAGGACTTGCGCTCAAGATCGGTAAGAACCATCGGCGCCGCCGCAGCAGGTGCGCCCGAACCGTCAGCCACAGACACAGCGCCCATACCATCAGGCACATCGATCGGCGGAAGGTCGTCGACGACCTCCGCGGGCGCGACACCGTAGGCATCGAGCGGGACGTAGTCGTACGGCTCTTCTTCGACAGGCGCGGACACCGGCGGCGTCGCGCCCGATGCCCAAGTACCGCGACCGGCATCGTGAGAACCCGACGCCCGACCGCCCGCGCTACCGGACCGCTCAGCCTGTGCCCGCTGGCGTTCATAGTTTTGCTCGCGACGTCGTTCCGCATCTTCGCGCTTGGCGACATCGCGAAACACACGGCCCGAGCTCGCACGCACGGTCTCCAGATCCAAACCCAGCAGATCGGCAATCTGGATAAAGTACGTATCGATCATATAGCTGTCGCGCAGCGGATAGATAAGCGTCAGCGCATCTTCCAGCGCCTTAGCGCGACCGCCTGGCGTGGTGATGTCGCTCGACTCCTGCAGCGAACGGTAAACAAAGTCCATAAGCGGCTCGGCCGCGTCGATGCGCGCCTGCAGTGCCTCGCCACCATGCGCCGTGATGAACTCCATGGGATCGTTGCCGTCGGGTAGCACCACGCAGCGCAGATCCATCGAATCCTGCTCGATAAACTGAATCGCGCGACGGGCAGCCTTTTGACCGGCGGCGTCGCCATCGAACATATACACGATGCGCTTGGCAAAACGGGTGAGCGTCTTGACGTGATGCTCCGTGAGCGCGGTGCCCAGCGTAGCGACAACGTTTTTAATCCCCGCCTCCCAGCAGGCAATGCAGTCGGTATAGCCCTCCACCACGATGGCGGTATCCTGCGCGACGATATACTCCTTGGCCCAATTAAAGCCGTAGAGGTTTCGCTTTTTATGGAACACGCTCGTCTCGGCGGTATTAAGGTACTTGGGTTGGCCGTCACCCATGATGCGACCGCCAAAGGCAATGTTGTGACCCTGCTCGTCAAAGATGGGAAACATCACGCGGTCGTAGAAGCGGTCGGCAAGCTGCCCTCGCCCGCGGCTCACGGCAACATTGGCGTCGATCATCTCCTGCGGGGTAAAACCCGCCTGGGACAGGTGCGACACCAGCGCGTTACGGCCCGGTGCAAAGCCCAGGCAGTAGCGGCGGCAGACGTCGCCACCCATACCGCGGCTGGCAAAGTACTCGCGCGGACGGCCGTCCTTACCGCGCATAAGCATGGTGTGGTAGAACTGGGCGGTCTCGGCGCACAGATCGTAGATGCGGGCACGCTTGGTACCGCGCTCGCGGCGATCTCCGGTATCGTGCAGCTCAATACCCGCGCGATCGGCTAAATAACGGATTGACTCGGGAAAGCTCAGGTTCTCGCGCTTCATGATATAGGTGAAGACGTCGCCACCCTCGCCGCAGCCAAAGCAATGCCACACCTGCGTGGCGGGGATAATGTGAAAAGACGGCGTCTTTTCGCCATGAAAGGGGCAGCAGCCCCAAAACTCATGGCCGCGGGGCTTGAGCTCAACCGTTTCCTGCACGATGGCGACTAGGTCGGACGCAGCGCGTACCTGGTCTTTTTCCTCATCGCTAATCACGGATGCTCACCCCCTGCTCACCCAAGTTGTGACGAATGTCCTCGATATTACCCTCGACGGTCGCAATCAACTCATCCAGCGAATCGAACACGCGCGACGGACGCAGCCAGCGCGTAAACGCCAGCGAAACGGAAGCGCCGTACAGGTCGCCCGTATAACCAATTAAATTAGCCTCGAGATGCGCAGATGCCGCATCGTCAGCATACGTTGGCGGCAGGCCGACGTTCACGGCAGCGGGCCACGCGGTGTCATCGACCAGCACCAGACCCTCATACACGCCATCGGCTGGCACCTGAATGCCGTCGGGAACCTGCAAGTTTGCCGTGGGAAAGCCCATGCCAGAACCCTCGTGACGGCCGCGAATAACACCGCCACGCACCATATACGGACGGCCGAGTAACTCAGCAGCCAGCTCCACATGGCCCTGTCCCAGCTCATGACGAATGCGGGTGGCGCAAATGGCCTCACCGCCCTCGCAAAGCAGGTCGTGACCATACACGTCAACGCCGTGCTCGGAACCCCAGGAGCGCATCTCGGCAACACCAGAAGCACCGCCACGACCCAGCCTAAAGTCGCTGCCAACGCGAATCGAACGAATGTCAACCACGCGCGACACCAGCGAGAGAAAACCGACATGATCGAGTGCCGCAACCTCGGGCGTAAAGGGAACGGCCACCACCGCATCGACCCCGGTCTGAGCCAAGGCATGTAGACGGTCGGCCGTTGTCATCAATTTTTGAGCGGGCGAAGGGCTTACCACGACGTCCGGGTCCGGATCGAAGGTGACCACGACCGCCTTACAGCCATGGGCACGGGCATCACGGACAAGCGCTTCGATAAGTTCCTGGTGTCCACGGTGAACGCCATCGAACACGCCGATGGCAATCGATGCGGCACCCAAGTGCTCGCACTCATCAAACGCATCGGCAGCAACGATGCGAGCCTCGTCCGACTCGCCCGCGAAAAAGACGCGCGCGAGCTCGCGAGCGGACAACATCATCGAACACCGCCGATTGCCTGCGGAAACACGTGCTCCATGACAAAGCGGCCGCCCTCAATGCGGGCGAGCGCCTTGAGTCCCCCATCGAGCACCAACGCAAACGGCGCCTTCGAGGAATCGAAATCGGCAAGCGCACGCTCAACGGGAATGCGTCGGCCGCAGAGCAGGTCGTCGGCAAGATTGCCCGGCAAGTCAACACGTGTGGCGCCCAGGGCCGCAATGGGATCCAGGGCAAAGCCAGCCGCGGACTCGGGAGAAAGCTCCTCGACCGCATGACAGGCGCCAATGGAAACAACACCGGAGGCCGTGCGGCGCAGCGCGGAAATATGCGCGGCGCTATCGCAAGCGCGGCCCAGGTCGCGAGCGAGCGCACGGATATAGGTGCCCTTGCTCACCGAGAACGCCACAGTCCACACACACGTATCACCTTCGCCGCCCACGGCGATCAGGTCGGCGGCATAGACCTCGACGGGGCGCGGAGGTAGGTCCACCGCATTGCCCTCGCGAGCAGACTTGTAGGCGCGAACGCCATTGACCGAGATAGCCGAAAACGCCGGCGGCACCTGCATCTGCGGACCCAGCATGGCGGCCAAGCGCTCACGCGCATAGGCAGGATCGCGGAGCTCGTCGGCAACAGCCACCGTGCGGACCGCCTCGCCCTCCGCATCATCGGTATTGGTCTCGGCGCCAAACGAAATATCGGCGACGTAGCTTTTGGTATCGAGCGTGAGCATGCCCAGCAGACGGGTGGCCTGGCCCACACCCACCACCATGACGCCGGATGCCATGGGGTCGAGCGTGCCGGCATGGCCGACGCGCCGCTCATGGAGGGCGCGTCGGCATTGCGAGACCACATCGTGGGACGTGCAGCCCACCGGCTTATCGACGGCGAGCAGCATATTCAATTGAGAAGGCGTTCGACGAGCCATGTACCATCCAATAAGTTAGAGCTCGACGGTCACCGAAGCGGGATCCTCCCCCACCAGCTCGGCCAGCATGGGAAGTGCCACGGCGAGCGTCTCGCGAATTGTTCCGTTGTTGGAAAAGCCGGCGGCGGCATGATGCCCGCCACCGCCAAAGTTGGCAGCAATCTCGGACACATCGAGGTCGCCCTTGGAGCGCAGGTTGCCACGCACCTTGGTATCGCCCTCAATGCCCTTTAAGAACATGCAGACCTCGACGCCCATCACCGAACGCACCACATCGACCAGGCCGTCGCACTCGTCCGAGGTGACACCGCAGGCCTCAAGGTCGCTCTGGTAGGCATAGCTATACGCCACGCGCCCGTGGGCCACCGTCTTGATGCGGCCCATAACGATGGACTTGAGGTGCAGAAACTCAACGCGCATGCTCTGGTAGACCTCGAGTGCCACACGCGCCGGATCGGCACCGTGGGCAACCAGTCGCGAGGCCGCATGGAACGCGGCGGCATCGGCGTTTTGGTACTGAAAACGGCCGGTATCGGTAACCAAGCCACACAGCAGGCAGGTCGCAACGCCATCACGTGCGACAATGCCGCAATTGTCCAAGAAACGGTCGATGATCATGGCGCAGGCCGCGGCATCGACGCGCCTCAGACTGAGCTCGGCAAACTCCTCGCGCGCCGGATGGTGATCGAAGCACACCACATGCTTGGAGCGACGAAGCACCTCGGCGGAATTATTGAGGCGCTCGACGACCGGCACGTCCACCGAGATGAACAGGTCAGGATTGCCGGTGTACGCAGATGCCGGAACCAAACGGTCGGCACCCTCCATAAAGCGGTAGATGCGCGGAACCGGGTCATCGTCTGCCAGCAGAAGCGCAATGTCCTTGTTGGGGAAAAACTTCATGAGCGAAAGGCCCAGACCCAATACGGAGCCCAAGGCATCGCCATCGGGAGAAGTGTGTCCCGAAATCGCAATGGAGGACGCACCCTCGATGAGCTCGAGGATGCGTCGCTGAATATCTGCAGACTCGCACGAAGCGAGGTCGGCGGAATTAGTCATCTAAAGCTGCCTCCTGGGCGGCATCCGCTATCGGATAGCCGTCCTCGTCCTTTTCGATCGCAAGCGTGGCGGGAACGTTTTCCAGCGCACGCGTGATGCGCTCGGCCTCATCGGTCGAGCGATCGATGCGAAAATCGAGCTCGGGCGTAACACGCCAATCGAGCGAGCGAGCCAACAGGCTGCGGATACGGCCCTTAGCGCTAGCGAGCGCCTCCATGACCTCGTCGTATCGGCTCGCATCGCACGACACGTACACGCGCGCGAACGAACGGTCCACCGCGACCTCGACCGCGGTCAAAGTAACCAGGTCGAGACGCGGATCGGAAACCTCAAAGAGCAGGATATAACCGAGCTTCTCGCGAAGCTGCTCGCCCAGACGGCGGGTTGCCTGCGTTTGCTTCATAGCGCTACCCCCTACTCGGTACGGGCAACCTGGTCGATGCGGTAACCCTCGATCTGGTCGCCGGGCTTGATGTCCTGGAAGTTCTCCAGGCCAATGCCGCCCTCGGAACCACTCTTGAGGCTCTTGGCCTCGTCCTTGTAGTGGCGCATCGAGGCGATCTTGCCGTTGAAGACCACGATGCCGTCGCGCACCAGACGCACGGAATCGGTCGCGGCGATCTCGCCCTCCTCGACGCGGACACCGGCGGCGATACCGACTTTGGGCACCTTGAAGGTGTCCAGGACGGTCGCGGTACCCGTGGCGACCTCGACCTCGGTGGGCTTGAGCATGCCGATACGGGCGGCGTCAAGCTCCTCGAGGCACTTGTAGATGACGTCATAGCAACGGATCTCGACGCCCTCGCGCTCGGCGGCGGAGCGGGCCTTACCGTCGGGACGGACGCCAAAGCCGATGATGATGGCGTTGGAGGCGTCGGCCAGAACGACGTCGGTCTCGTTGATGGCGCCAACGGCGGAGTGGATCGTGTTGATGCGAACCTCGGACTGATCCATCTTGTCGAGCGAGTCCTGAAGGGCCTCGATGGAACCCTGGACGTCGGCCTTGATGATCAGGTTGAGCTCCTTGACCTCGGCGTCGGCAATGGTCTCGAAGAGGTTCTCGAGCGTGACGTGCTTGACGCGGCTCTGCTCCTCGATACGGGCCTTGAGCGAACGCTCGTCGGCCAGGGCACGAGCCTCGCGCTCGTCCTCGAACACGCGGAACTCATCGCCGGCGTTGGGCACGGACTGCAGGCCCAAAATCTCGACGGCGTCGGAGGGACCAGCCTCGGTGACAGCGCGGCCCTTGGGGTCGAGCATGGCGCGGACGCGGCCGTAGGTAAGGCCAGCGACCAGCGTATCGCCCACGTGCAGGGTACCGCGAGTCACGAGCACGGTAGCGACCGAGCCGCGGCCCTTGTCGAGCTTGGCCTCGAGGACGTTGCCGGAGGCAAAGGTGTCCGGGTTGGCCTTGAGCTCGAGCACGTCGGCCTGAAGCAGCACGGTCTCCAGAAGGTCGTCGATACCGATCTTCTGCTTAGCCGAAATGTTGACGAACATGTTCTGTCCGCCCCACTCCTCGGGGATGACTCCGTACTCGGTGAGCTCCTGACGCACACGGTCGGGGTTGGCTCCCGGCTTATCGATCTTGTTGACGGCAACGACGATGGGTACGCCGGCGGCCTTGGCGTGGTTGATCGACTCGACCGTCTGGGGCATGACGCCGTCGTCGGCGGCGACGATCAGGATGACGATGTCGGTCACCTTGGCGCCACGGGCACGCATAGCCGTAAAGGTGGCGTGACCCGGGGTATCGATAAAGGTGATCTTGCGGTCGTTGATCATGACCTGCGAAGCGCCGATGGCCTGCGTAATGCCGCCCGCCTCGCCGGCAGCAACGCCGGTGTGACGGATGGCGTCGAGCAGCGACGTCTTGCCGTGGTCGACGTGACCCATGACGGTGACGACCGGAGCGCGCGGCTTAAGGTCGGCGGGATCGTCGTAGAACGAGAAGGTGTTCTCCTCCTCGGGGGTGATGATCTTGATCTGACGGCCCAGGTCGTCGGCAACGAGCTCAACGAGGTCGTCGGACATGGACTGCGTCATGGTGAGCGGCGTACCCAGCAGGAACAGGCGCTTGATGATGTCGTTGGCCGGAACGTCGAGCGCCTCGGCGAGCTCCTGGACGGTAACGCCCTGGGAGACCTTGATGGCGTCGAGGTCCTCGAGGTTCACGCCCTGGGCCAGCGCCTCCTCTATCTTGCGCTCCTCCTGAGCCTTGGCAGCCTCGCGCTCGCGCTTCTCCTTGCGCTTCTTGCGGCGACCGGTAGACTCGCGAGAGGCCTCCTCGACGGCGGCACGAGCCTCCTCGAGCACCTTCTCGCGGCTGTACTCCTCGGCCTCGCGAGCCATGCGGCTGTAGTGGTCCTCTTCGTTGTTGTGACCGCCTTTGCGCTTCTTGCCCTTGCCCTGCTTGTCGGGGTTGGGGAAGTCCATGCCGGCAGCGACGTTGTTGCTGGCGTTGGTGCGATGGCTGTGCGGACGGCTCTCGGAGGCGTTGCGCTCGGAGTTGTTGTCGGAAGCGTTGCGATCGTTACGACGGCCACCGCGGCGGTCGTTGTTGCCGCCACGACGGTTACCGCGCTCTGCGGCGCGCTCGGCCTTGGCCTTGTCCTCGGCGTCCTTCTTCTCCTTGAGCACGGTCTCCTGTGCGGCGATCTGGTCGAGCAGCGAGCGGAAGCGCGAACCGGAGTCGGAAGCGGGAACGGCGCGGCGCTGGGCCTCGCGGGCAGCCTCCTCCTTCTCGCGGGCAAGGCGCTCCTGCTCGGCCTTCTTCTTGGCCTCGGCCTCGGCGCGGGCAGCCTCCTCGGCAGCCTGGGCTGCGGCAAACTGGCGGCGCTCCTCCTCGCGGGCCTTCTCGGCGGCGATGCGCTCGCGCTCGGCCTCGGCGGCGCGTGCGGCCTCCTCGGCGGCAGCTGCCTGCTCCTCGGCCTGCTTGGCGGCCTCGACTTCCTGAGCGCGGGCCTCGATCACCGAGGCGAGCTGCTTGCGGACCATAGCGACATAAGCGTCCTCCAAGGTGGAGGAAGCGGACTTAGCGGGAATCTTCATATCGGCGAGATGACCCATCAGTTCCTTGGAGGTCATGCCGAACTCTTTGGCCAGGGTGGACACACGGACTTTTGCCATATGACTTCACCTACCCTTTCTGGCACCTTGGGTGCCTAGAGACTGAACGAGCGTGGGAGACGCGCCGGGACCCGCCCGGCGCAACCGCGCGCTAGATCAGGTCCTCCGCATCATCGAAGGCGTCGGTGTCGTGGACACCGCAGAAACGGGAGCCAGGACGAGCCTGGTTGCGGCACTGGATGCCGTCCTCGGACACATACTCGCAGCGGCGGACGTCCTCGTCCTCCTCGTCACCGATCAGGTCGGCGGCGGGCTCCTCGTGAACGGGAACGTTCTTGAGGATGTCGGCGGCAAGCGTCTCGGACTTGATGTCGATGTGCCAGCCGGTCAGGCGCGCAGCAAGGCGGGCGTTCTGGCCCTCCTTGCCGATGGCGAGGGACAACTGGTCGTCGGGCACGATGACACCGGCGTAGGCCTTCTCCTCGTCGATGAGGACGCGGGTGACCTTAGCGGGCGACAGGGCGTTGGCGACGTAGACGGCAGGATCGGCATCCCACAGGATGACGTCGACGCGCTCGCCACGGAGCTCGCCCACGACGGCGCGAACACGGCTGCCCTTGGGGCCGACACAGGCGCCCACGGGATCCAGACGGTCGTCGAGCGAGTGGACGGCGACCTTGGAGCGCTGGCCGGGCTCGCGGGCGATCGACTTGATCTGGACGGTGCCCTCATAGATCTCGGGCACCTCCTGCTCAAACAGACGACGCATGAGCTCGGGGTGGGTACGGGAGATGACAATCGGCGGACGGCTGTGCTCGCCACGAACCGGCTGCAGGTTGGAGTTGGGGTCGCGAACGTCGATGATCACGGCCTTGATGTGCTGGTTGTGCAGGTAGCGCTCGCCCATCGGACGCTCGTTGCGCTCATTCTCGTAACGACGCTGATCGAAGTGCGGCAGCTCGGCCTCGACGCCCTCGCGGATCTTGACGATCGTGAAGTCGGGCGTGGACTGCAGCACGGTACCGCTGATGAGGTCACCGATGCGGCCGGAGAACTCCTCGTAGATCTGCTCGCGGGCGGAGTTGCGCACGATGGCGTTGATCTCGGCCTTGGCGTGCTGGGCGGCGATGCGGCTCGTGTTCTTGGGGGTGACGTCGATCTCCTCGAACTCGGTGAAGTTACCCTCCTCGTCCATGGAATCGTCAATCGGCTCCAGACGGTAGACGTAGATCTTGCCGGTGGTGCGGTCGATGGTCACCTTGGCGCCCCACTCAAGATGCAGGATCTCGGCATAGCTCTTGGCGAGCGACTGCTCCAGGCGGTCGATCAGGTAGAGCTGGTCGATGTGCTTCTCCTGGCAAAGCTCCATCAGGGCGGACATCATGTCGGATGCTGCCATCTTACTTTCCTTCCTTCGCGGGCTTGAAGTCGTAGGTGGGCTTCAACTTGCACTTTTTAACATCAGAGAAATCGAGGGTGACGGACTCGCCGTCCTCGAGCTCGAGGGTCACGTTCGTCTCGGTCGCGGCGGCAATCTTGCCGGCGTACTTGCGACGGCCCTCGGTGGCGGTGGAGGTGAGCTCGCAGTTCTCGCCCACAAAGCGGGCAAAGTCGCACGGGCGGCGCAGCGGGCGCGCCATACCCGGGCTCGACACCTCGAGCGTATAGCTCGAAGAGATAGGGTCGAGCTCCTCGATCACATCGCCGACCCACTTGGTGTTGGCCGTGACGTCGTTGAGCGACAGGCTCTGACCCTCGGCACCCTCGATACGCACGCGTACGCAGGGGGCCTTGGTGGCACCCACGAGCTCGACGTCGACGATGTCGACATCGTGCTGGGGAGCGACGGCCTCGAGCGCGTCGATGATCGCCTGCTCGGTCTTGGTCTTGACCATTGCGGCACCTCCATCCATACAAAAAAGAAGCGGGGCCGAAACCCCACTTCTTTCAATTACAACTTCATTTGCAAGCAAACTATACCAATAGCTGCAGAAACGTGCAAGCACAGTACGAATCTGCAGGTCAGCGTGCGCACAGCTTCTCCACAAGAATAGGACAATTGACCGAAGGCACCTAGGCAGGTACATGCAAAACGAGGGACGACCCAACCGGATCGCCCCTCGTCTTTTATGCGTCAGCTAAGCGCGTAGCGCTTACTTGACCACCAGGTTGACCAGCTTACCGGGCACGCAGATGGCCTTGACGACCGTCTTGCCCTCGAGCCACTTGGCGACGGCGGCCTCGGCGGCAGCCTGCATATCCTCATTGGAGGCATCGCGGGCAACGTCGACGCGGCCGCGGACCTTGCCGAGCACCTGGACCACGATCTGCACCGTGTCCTCAACGGACTCGGCCAGGTCGAACTCAGGCCAGGCGGCAGTGTAGGCGTTGCCCTCGCAGCCGAGCGCCTCGTGCCACAGCTCATCGGCCCAGAACGGGCAGATGGGGGCAAGGACGCTCACGATATCCTTAGCCACGCCGTAGCACAGCGCCTTGTCGCGGGCGGCACCCTCGGTGGCGTTGAGGTAGGCGCTCGCCGCGTTGACGAGCTCCATGACGGCCGAAATGGCGGTGTTGAACTGGCCACGATCGAAGTCCTCGGTGCACTTGGCGATGGTGCGGTGACGCTCGCGATAGAGCTTCATCGCGACCTCGTCGAGCGCGGACTTGTCAAAGGCCACGTTGGCGTCGCCGGACTGGACGAGCTGCCAAACGATACGCCAGGCGCGCTTGATGAAGCGGTTGGCGCCCTCGACGGCCTTGGGATCCCAGTCGAAGTCCTTCTCGGGCGGGGCGATAAACAGAATCGCCAGACGCATGGTGTCGGCGCCGTAGGGCTCGATGACCGAGCTCGGGGGCACGACATTGCCCTTAGACTTGGACATGGTGTCACCGTTCTCGTCCTTGACCATGCCCTGGCACAGCAGGTTGGTGAAGGGCTCGTCAACGCTCAGCAGACCCAGGTCGCGCAGAGCCTTGGTAAAGAAGCGGCTGTAGAGCAGGTGCAGAATAGCGTGCTCGATGCCGCCGATGTAGTTATCGACGGGCATCCAACGGTCGGCGGCTTCCTTGGAGAAGGGCAGCTCGGTGTTGTGCGGGTCGGTATAGCGCAGGTAATACCAGCTGGAGCAGGTGAAGGTGTCCATGGTATCGGTCTCGCGCTTGGCCGGGCGACCGCAGACCGGGCAGGTGGTCTCGTAGAAGTCCTTGCACTCGGCGAGGGTCTCGCCGGCGCCCAGGTCCAGGTTCTCGGGCAGCGTCACCGGCAGCTGATCCTCAGGCACGGGCACGATGCCGCAGTGCTCGCAGTGGATGGCCGGGATGGGGTTGCCCCAATAACGCTGACGGGAAATGAGCCAGTCGCGCAGACGGAACTCGACCTTGCGACGACCGCAGCCCATGGCCTCGAGGTCGGCCACGATCGCAGCCTCACCCTCGGAGTGCTTGCCGCCGCGCATGCCGGTGTACTTGCCGGACTGGACGAGCGTGCCCTCGGCAGCGTGAGCGCAATCCCAGTCGACGGTCTCGGCATGGAAGGTATCGATGGTCTCGCCGCTGGCCTCGACGGCAGCGCGATCGCCATCGTCCAGGATGATCGGTACGATCGGCAGGTCGTACTTGCGGGCGAACTCAAAGTCGCGCTGGTCGCCACAGGGAACGGCCATGACGGCACCGGTACCGTAGTCGGCAACGACATAATCAGCAACCCACACGGGGACCTTCTCGCCGTTGACGGGGTTTACCACATAGCGGCCCGTGAAGGCACCGTGCTTCTCGAGGGTGCCCTGGGCACGCTCGACGGCAGAGATATGCTTGGAGTCCTCGACAATCTTGGTGACGGCCTCCTCGTACTCCGTACCCTCGACGAGCTCGTGCAGGCCGGCGTACTCGGGAGCCAGGACAAAGAAGGAAACGCCAAAGAGCGTATCGGCACGCGTGGTGAAGACGGTGATCTTGCCCTCGTCGCCCTCGATGGGCTCGCCATCCTGGTCGCAAAGGGTAAAGTCGACCTCGGCGCCCTCGGAGCGACCGATCCAGTTAGCCTGCATCTGCTTGACGCGCTCGGGCCAGCCGGGGAGCTTCTCCAGATCGTCGAGCAGCTCCTGAGAGTACTCGGTGATCTTGTAGTACCACTGCTCAAGGTCGCGCTTCTCGGGCTCGGTGCCGCAGCGCCAGCACTTGCCCTCGGTGACCTGCTCGTTGGCCAGAACGGTCTTGCAGGTGGGGCACCAGTTGACCGGGTTCTTCTTGCGGTAGACCAGGCCCTTTTCCCACATCTTCTCAAAGATCCACTGACCCCAACGGTAGTAGTCGGGGCTGCAGGTCTTGACCATGCGATCCAGATCGTAGGAGAAACCCATGCGCTTCATCGTGGCGAGCGCCTGGTCCATGTTCTTATACGTCCAGGCGGCAGCCTGCGTGTTGTGCTTGATGGCGGCGTTCTCGGCGGGCAGGCCAAAGGCATCGAAGCCGATGGGATGCAGCACGTCGTAGCCGCGCATGCGGGCCTGACGGGCCATGGCATCGCCGATGGTATAGTTGCGCGCGTGGCCCATGTGCAGGTCGCCCGACGGATACGGGAACATCTCGAGCACGTACTTCTTGGGCTTACTGTCGTCGGTGTCGACAGCAAAGAGGTTGGAGTCCTCCCAGGCCTTCATCCACCTGGACTCAATGGCCCGCGCGTCGTAGGCAGGGATCTCGTCCTTATGATCTGTGCAATCGCACATATCAGCTCCTTTAATCTTAGCTGGGGTCGGTCGGCTTAGCTTTATTCGCTACAGCGGACAGTCCTGCGCAAGACGAAGAGCACATTAAGTGCTCTTCTTTGCGTGCGGAACTTGTAGCGAACAAAGCTAAGCCGACCGACCCTAAGGTTAACTTGACTGATGATAGCAAATACAACAAGCGAGATGCCTGCGACTTGCAGGCATCTCGCTTTATCTAAATAACGTGGTTGGCAATCAACCTTTGTTTGAAACTCGTTCTAGCACGAACGGGTTTTCCAGGTGCCGCAGATTGCCGTGAAAGAGGAGCGACGCGTACTTTGGTACGCGAGCGACGGTTTGAACAGCAAGGTGCGGTGCTTGGGAAAGCCGCTTAGCGGTAGGAAACGCTCTGCTGGGAGTCTTTCACGACTACGTCGTGGGCGCCGCCTTCGACGATGGAGGTGGAGCTTACCAGGGTCAGGCGTGCCTTTTCCTGGAGCTCGGGGATCGAGAGGGCACCGCAGTTGCACATCGTGGACTTGACCTTGTAGAGCGTGCCGCCAACGCCGTCCTTGAGGGAACCCGCGTAGGGAACGTAGGAGTCGACGCCCTCGACGAAGCTGAGCTTCGCGGCGCCGCCCAGGTCGTAGCGCTGCCAGTTGCGGGCACGCGCAGAACCCTCGCCCCAGTACTCCTTCATGTACTGGCCGTTCACGTTGACGCGCTCGGTCGGGCTCTCGTCGAAGCGAGCGAAGTAGCGGCCCAGCATCATGAAGTCGGCACCCATGGCAAGGGCGAGCGTCATGTGGTAGTCGTAGACGATGCCGCCGTCGGAGCACACGGGCACGTAGACACCGGTCTCCTCGTAGTACTCGTCGCGAGCGCGGCAGACGTCGATCAGCGCGGTGGCCTGGCCACGGCCGATACCCTTGGTCTCACGGGTAATGCAGATGGAACCGCCGCCGATACCGACCTTGATGAAGTCGGCACCGCAGTCGGCCAGGAAGCGGAAGCCCTCGGCGTCGACGACGTTACCGGCACCGACTTTGACGTCCTCGCCATAGTTGGCGCGGATCCACTCGATGGTGCGCTTCTGCCACTCGCTGAAGCCCTCGGAAGAGTCGATGCACAGGACATCGGCACCGGCCTCGATGAGCAGCGGCACGCGCTCGGCATAGTCGCGGGTGTTGATACCGGCGCCGACCATGTAGCGCTTGTCGTTATCGAGCAGCTCGTTGGGGTTGGTCTTGTGGCTGTCGTAGTCCTTGCGGAAGACGATGCCCATGAGGTGATCGTTGTCGTCGACGATCGGCAGGGCGTTAAGCTTGTTGTCCCAGATGACGTCGTTGGCGACCTTGAGGCTGATGTTCTTGTCGCCCACGATGAGCTGCTCACGCGGGGTCATGAACTCGGAGACCTTCGTCTGGTGGTCATCGCGACTGGGGCGATAGTCACGGCTGGTGACGATGCCCAGGAGCTTACCCTTGGGAGTGCCGTCGTCAGTGACCGGCATGGTGGAATGACCGGTCTTCTCCTTGAGCTCAATGACCTGCTCCATGGTCATGTCGGGGGTCAGCGTGGAATCGGACTGAACGAAGCCGGCCTTGTGATCCTTGACGGCCTTGACCATAGCGGCCTCGGACTCGGCGCTCTGGGAACCGTAAATGAAGGACAGGCCACCCTCGGTAGCGAGCGCGACACCCATGTCGACGCCCGAGACGGACTGCATGATGGCGGAAACCATGGGGATGTTCAGGGTGATTGCCGGCTTCTCACCGCGCTTAAAGCGGGTTAGCGGCGTCTTAAGAGAGACGTTGTTGGGGATGCACTGCGAGGACGAGTAACCAGGGACCAGCAGATACTCCGAAAACGTGTGGGACTCACCGGGAAAGAACGTAGCCATGTTTCTCCTTTTTCCATGCGACCGGTCGGCTGCAGGCCTCGTAGGACCCAGCCCAACCTTGGGCGCCCAATACTGGGGAAGTATCTTAACGCACTTTGACTGCTACAATGCATGATTTAAGAAGAGCACACGAGGGTTTGACGCAGGCTTTGCGTTTGCCCAGCAAACACTTTAGCGGGGAGACGCGGAGCGTATGGAGTACAAAACGACGGCAAAGTTGGTCATTCAAGCGTGCGACAAGGATTTGCCGGGCGTGTTCGGCCACGGCTGCGTCTTGTTGCTGCAGGGCATCGCCCGCGAGCATTCGCTCAACCGCGCCGCCAAGAGCATGGGCATGGCGTATTCCAAGGCCTGGCGCATCGTGAACGAGGCCGAAGGCCAGCTGGACTGCAAACTCATCGAGCGCGACGGAGCCCGCGGATCCACGCTCACGCCCGCCGGAGAGCGAGCCATAGCGGTCTACGAGGAGCTGCAGACCGACATCAACAACGTCATTGCCAACAAAGCAAACGAACTCATCGCCAGCATCACCAAAAAGTAGCTACTTACGGAGGGCGTTGTCTAGGGTGGCGGCCACGATCAAGGGGTCGTCGGTGCCGGCGAAGAGGCGGACGGTGCTCCCCTGTTTGCCACGTGGGGTCGAAAGACGCGTCGTTGCGCCGCCAGCGGGCGATGTGCGAAACTCCCCCGGCAAAGCATCGAACAGCACCCCCGCGCTGCGCTCGATAAGGTCAAATTCAACTGTCGGGCCAAAGCCGTGCTCGAGGATTCCCGTTGCAGCCGCATGGTCGGGATGCGAGCTCAGCCCGGGATAGCGCACGTTGCGCACCATCTCATTGGCGGCCAGATACTCGGCCAGCGCACGTGCGCGGTCGAAATGCGCCTGCATGCGGGCATCGAGCGTGTCCAGCCCGCGCTCCAGCACACCGGCCTCGTCAGCAGTCATATCAAGCTTGGCCAAGCCACAGCCCTCAAGCAGGGCATGCGCGCACTCAGCCGCGGCATCCACGCGATGGCGCTTGAGCTGCGAGCGCGCGACCGATACGGCAACCAATTTGTGCGGAGCATCACCGGCACATACACGATCGAGCGCCTCGAACGACAGCGCAGCACCCAGCCGCAGCGGATTGCAGCCAAAAGCCGACGCCACGGTGTTGTCCACAACCAGCAGCGCGTGGACCTCACGAGCCGCGCGGCCCAGAGCGCGAAGGCCGGGCACACGAAGACCAAACCCGCCGATAGAGTTAACGAACCACCACAGGTGCGGCCCCTCGGCATCAAACGAAACATCAAAGCCCTCGGACGCAGCAGCAAACGCCGCAACCGACGGCTCGCCCACCATAGCCACGTCGCAGGCATCAAAGCCGCGCGCAAACGCATCGGCAAAGTCGTCCGCAAAGGCCACCAGGCGGTCACCGGGGCGCACAATCCCCAGCTGCGACAGCGCTACCGGCACATGCGGGGCCGCAAACAACCGCGTCTCACGCGCATCGGTCCTCAAAGCCCAGGCCTCTTCTAGCTGCTGTACGCCCATACGGCAACCTCCCTTCATTAACAAAAACCCACGATGCGGGTGTTCCCCGCATCGTGGGCAACGGCTGCAGTATAGCGCCGATATGCGACGAAACGCCTAGATGTTGAGCGCGTGATAGGTCACGTTAGCACCCGGAGCGTCAACGGTCACGCCATAGGCCTCAGGATAGATGCGCGTCGAAAACACGAGCGCGCCATCATTCACGAACACCTCGACCGACGAGACATCGCCAACAATACGCATGTTGCGCACCTCATCGACGGGCTCCCAGCGCACGGTACGACCGCAGCCGGCAGAAGCGCGACCCTCATCGGTAAATCGCATCTCAAAGCGCGAGGGCATTTCGTCCCCAGCGGGCACAAACGCCAGCTTCAGCTCGCCAACAACGGTCGCGGTAAACGCGCCGTCGATACCGTCGACAACAACGTCAAAGCAGGTATCGCCAGCAACCTCCAACGAGCCCTCCCCCACACGCACCGAGGCATAATGGAGCTCAATCTCGCGCGCCGGCTGCTGCAGCACTACGCCGCCGGCACCGACTGTAAGCTCACGCGGCACCGTCATGCAGTGCTGCCAGCCGCACGCCACGGTAGGCGCGTTGCCATAGGTCGGCTCATCGGGCATGCCCATCCAGCCGATTAGAATATGGCGACCGTCCAAGGCCGTGAACTCCTGCGGAGCATAGAAGTCAAAACCAGCGTCCCACAGGCGGAACTCGCCCAGTTCATAGGCACCGTCACCACCGGTGATGTCGCCCGTTACAGGCATGTAGCCAGCAGCGTATACGTTGCCGCGGTTCCAACGACCGCCCTCGAGCCCCTGGGGAGAGAAAGACAGAAACCTTGCCGGTACACCGCCATCCGCCTCGAGCTCAAGGTATCCCGGGCACTCCCACATAAAGCCAAAACGCTCGGGCGTAGACACGCGGCTCTCGAGCTCCCAACTCAGCATATCGGCCGAGCCATACACCAGGATCTCACCCACATCGCGCCCGGCACCCTCGCCGTGCATGACGCAAAATCGACTATCGACATGCGGCCCGTCCACGCGACGACGCGCGCCCAGCACCATGTGGTAACGCCCATCATCATCGCGCCACACCTTGGGGTCACGCACGTGGCAGGTCAAATCCTCAGGATAATCCTCGGAAGCCAGCACCACGCGCTTTTGGCTGAACTCCCGACCGGCAAGGCCATCAACGCTCTCGACATAAACAGTATCGGCGCGGCGGCCGGTATTGACGTAGTCGTACGTGCCGTCCGCATCGGAAAGCTTAACGTTGCCCGTATAGAGCACGCGAATGCGACCGTCCTCGGCAAGCGCGGAGCCCGAATACACACCGTGGCAATCGAACGGCTCGTCGGGCAGCAGCGGAGCGCCAACATAGTCCCACGTCATAAGATCGCGGCTCGTCGCATGGCCCCAGGCCTTAACGCCGCCCTCGACATCAAACGGCGCATATTGAAAATAGGCATGGAACACGCCGCCCGCTTGGCAAAGACCGTTGGGGTCGTTGAGCCAACCCGCCGGCGGCATAATATGGAAGCGTTGGCCATACGCGCCATGACCGCACTCAGAGGCGGCGGCGTCAACAGCGGCGACCAGCTTTGCAAGGTCGCGACCAAGTGCATTAGACATATCAAAGTCCTAACGGATCGAAAGTTACAAGGCGCCAAAGATAGGCACCAGATACGGGAAACGCCCGCGAGCATAAAACCCGCGGGCACCCCTCAATCAAAAGCTCTTAGGCCTGCTCGGAAGCCTTGGGCTCGTCCTTGTACAGGACAAACGAGACGGCAAAGGAAACCAGCGCGGCGACCGCAAACATGATCGCGTACTGCACGGGCTGGGCCAGGCACAGCAGGATACCGAAGATACCCGTAACGCCCGTGCCGGAGGCGGCCAGCGAAGTGAGCGCGCAGACCAGGGCACCGCAACCGCCGCCGATGCAGCCGGCGATGAAGGGCTTAAAGAAACGCAGGTTCACACCAAAGATGGCAGGCTCGGTAATACCCATGAAGGCGGACAGGGCCGAAGGAAGTGCCAGGCCCTTGATCTTGGCATCGCGGGTCTTAAAGGCAACGGCGAGCGCGGCGCCACCCTGGGCGATGTTGGCGGCACTGGCGATGGGCAGCCAATAGGTCACACCGTACTGGGCAAGCTGACCCAGGTCGATGGCGGTGTACATCTGGTGGATACCGGTAACGACCGTGGGGGCATAGAACAGGCCGACGATAAAGGAACCGATGCCGAAGGGCAGGGTCAGCAGGGCCTGGATCAGACCGAGGATGGCGTTCTCGGCCCAGACAAAGATGGGGCCGACGGCAACGAGCGTCACGAGCACGGTCACGAACACCGAGACAAGCGGAGTCACAAAGAGGTCGAACATCTCGGGAACGATCTTGTGCAGGCGCTTCTCGAGGAAGGCCAGAATGGCGCAGGCGATAACGATGGGGATCACATGGCCCTGATAGCCGACCCACTCAAAGCTGTACACACCGGGAATAACAGTAACCATGGTCTGAACGCCCTCGGAAGCAACCGTGTAGGCGCTCTGCAGCGAGGAGTTGATGAATGCACCACCGACGACAGCGCCCAGATAGGGGTTGGCGCCAAAGGCCTTAGCGGCGGAGTAACCGATCAGGATCTGCAGAATGCCAAAGGACGTGCCCGAGACCAGGTCGGCAATCTTGTAGATAAAGTTATTGGTGTCGAGTGCGATAAAGCCGTTGGAGGCCATGAAGTTGAGGGCGCTCATAATGCCCAGCAGCAGGCCCGAAGCCACGATGGCGGGGATGATGGGAACAAAGACGTCGCCGAGCACCTTAATGGCACGCATAAAGATGTTCTGCTGCTGAGCCGCAGCCTCCTTTACCTCGGCCTTGGTGGCAGCCTCGACGCCGCTGAGCGCGATGAACTCTTCGTAGACCTTGTTGACGGTGCCAGTGCCAAAAATAATCTGGAGCTGGCCCTGGGCCTCAAAGACGCCCTTGGCGCCATCGACATTCTCGATGGCCTCCTTGTTAACCTTGGAATTATCGGCAATCACCAGGCGTAGACGCGTGGCGCAGTGTGCGGCCGAAACAACGTTGTCGGCGCCACCGACGTTGTCGAGCACCTCTTGGGCTGATTTGCGGTAGTCCATAACTTCCCTTTCCTCCAACGGGCGCATGTGCACCCGGCCATCTTTGACACATACACTGTAATCGTTTTCAGTTTGATATGACTGTAATCGTTTTCATAGTAGGGTGAACGGTAGGAAAAAGCCGGCGAAAGGTAGTTTTGAAGCAAAAACAGGGGTCTCAGAGGCAGGCAGACGTGCCCAAGGCCTAGACATTCATAAGCTGATGGCCGAGCTTGAGCGACTTTAGACCGCTCTCCCCCTCCTCGCCATCGAGCGCGTTGAGCAACATATTGGTCGCCTCGACGCCACTGGTCAGGTAGCCATAATGCACGGTGGGAATGCCGCCCGTCAGCGCGCGCAAAAATGCGTTGTCGCCGAAGCCGCTCACGCCACGCACGCCCTCGCCCATGCCACGCACCTCGTCAAGAGCGCGCAGGGCGCCGGCAGCCATAGTGTCGGTCGCGCACGCGATAAACGAAACATCGGGGGCATCGGCAAGCAGCTCGCGCGCAGCGCGATAGCCCGAGTCGAGCGTAAACGAGCCCAGGCGAATCAAGGCGGCATCGAGCGGGTTACCCGCGGCGCGCAAGCCGGCCTCAAAACCGCGACGGCGGTCATAACCGGCCGCGCGGTCCTCTTCGGTAACTCCGATGTAGGCGATCTTGCCATCCACCCGACCCGCAAGCGCACGGCCGAGCTCAAAGGCAGCCTCGTAATCGTCGTGATAGACGCACGCCGCGCCCTCGACATGTTGGCCGATCAACACAATGGGCACACGGCACGACTCAATCGCGCGACGGTGCTCGTCGGTGATCATAGTTGCCACCAGAACAATGCCGTCAACCGGGTGGTTTTGGAATAAATCGAGGTATTCGAGCTCACGATCGGCCGCGTTGTCGGTGTTGGCAAGCAGCATCTGGTAGCCACGGCGACCGAGCACCTGACCAATGCCGGCGGTAATGCGGCTCACGGATTCCGAGTTGATCTTAGGTACGATGACGCCGATGAGCTTGGTGGAACCAGTGCGCAGCGCGCGAGCCTGGCTGGATCGCACGTATCCGGTCAGCTCGATTGCCTGCTTAATGCGCTCGGCCTTGTCCGCCGAGATATATCCACCGTTGAGGTAGCGCGAGACGGCGGCGCTCGAAACGCCGGCCAGCTCGGCCACATCTTTCATCTTAACCACGAGCACCCCTGTCATTGAAATCGCTTTCACCATGATACCCATGCGGAACGACATGCGTGTCGCAAGACAGGACGTCACGGTTAATTTGGCTGTCGTAGCACGAGCATCGCAGGGCTTCAACTAGAAACTTCGAAATATAAGTGTCGAATCAGTCAGACTACCGATTCGGCACCCCGTTACATTTGCACACAGCGGCATGCAAAATCAAACTCGGGAACATTTTACTCACTTTGGAAAGACGCATCGCTATCCGCTGCCAATTCCGAAGGAAGAATTGCCGGCAGCGTCAAAGCCCCCATGGGCGAAAGTCCAGTAACGACCATCAGATAGCTCTTAGCGTGACCATACGCCATGGAAATCGCATTAGAGAGAAGGTAACGGCGCGCTTCATCGTCTGAAATGTCGAACGGCAATTTTGTAGACACCGAAATAGCAACCCTTACATCAGCGCGCATTTTTTCCTTTGCATCGTCTCTATCAATCAGGCTGCCGCACACATACAGCTTTAAGTCTGCACGCTCGCCCACCTTGTTCCTCAATAGATGGACGTCCTGATAACTAACGTCAACTTTTAAATCCATATTCTGGGAGGGCTCATTCTCAATATGAAAAGTTGAGTCGACAACAAACAAATGAACAACCTGAATGGGCGCAATGAAATCCTTGCTCATGCAGCCAAACCCCCCGGAATCATCTCAAAGTTCAATCGTTTAGCCGAGCAGTCGCTCTTAAATGAAGACCATTGTTCTCGGACAGAAGTATTAGACGAGGAAAACGGCGCCTCATTCGAATAACTGGAAATGACCTGAGGAATGATTTTGATACCCAACGCAAGCTCAAACTTTGCGATTGTTTTCAGCGTCATGTTAGGCTGAGAATTCAACAATTTCGAAAGCGACTGAAGACTCACGCCCATACGCTTTGCCAACTCGCTTTTACTCAAGCCCGAGCGCTGCATCTCGCGATGAACAATAAACTCAATATCTAGTGCGTGCTCATAGGCACGGGTTTCGCTCGTTTCCGTTTCCGCGTAAAAGTCCGATAAATCGACCTTAACCATTACAAGTCTCCGTTTCGTAGGCGGGCAAATAAGCCGACGCTATGACCCCAAAAGCTGCTTTGCTATCGCGGCCAACTGTTTTGCACGTTTAATTTCTTTGGAAATATTTCCCGAGCCTTGATGGCCCTTAAACCAAAAAAGCAAAACAATCTTGTCCACGCCTTGGCAAATCGCGTAGACCATTTCTCGATTAACCCCATCAAAACCCTTGAGTTCGTATAGTCCAATCTTAGGCTCGATACACCGAAGCTTTGACGTTCCAATGACATCCTTTAGCCCGTAGTCATAGATTTTTGAAATCTGATTGATCATTTTACGGGCGGTAAACTTCGTTTTAGGATCAGACATCATCTTCTGAAACTGAGAGTTCTCAGGGGAGGTGGTTAGTTCCCAAAAAGGTCGTCCCTCGGGATCAGCATATTCGACAAGTTCATAGTCACTAACCAAAGGCCCCCCTTTCGCTTCAAAAGAAACCAAATGTGATTAACTTATAAGTTAAGTTTAGTCAAATTCAAATATATGGCAAGCCCCAAGCCGTGTTCAAGCAATCTGCATTATTGACCCAGAGAAATGTGGGAAAGAAGCAGCAGAAACTACATTGTCAAATAAAGCCCCCAGCGAAGTGACCGAACTTTTATGGTGACCAACAACATACCTAGAAGACGAAGGCAAGGCACGCAACCACCCAGTCACCGTGGCCGGTCTTAGGGAGCGCGGCGGTTTACGTTGTTGCGGGCTAGGTCTTCTTGGCAGTCTTGGTCGCAGGCGTCTTGGAGGACGCGGGCGCAGGCTTGGCGTCCGACTTGGGCGACGAATCAGGCGTGGGGGCGGGTTTTCGCTGGGCTTGGTCTCATCACCGGGCTTTTCTTCGCTACCGGGCTTTGTATCCCCCGCGGGATTGCCACCGGTGGGCTCATCGGTATCGGGCTGGGTCTTCCCCGCCGGCGGCTGGGCGCCTGTGGGTTCAATTACCACATGCTGAGCTACGGCCCCGCTGGCATCCATAACACAGGCGGTACCAAAGGCCCCGCTCATCGGCGTCACAAACTGTGCCGACGTAAGTGAGCCACTCTCGCAGGCAGCATCGGCTATGGCGCCGGTCGCGTCCACCCAGGAGGCGTCCACGGCAAACTGGCCATCGGAGGCGTACAGGCCAAAGAAGCAGCAGCCCTCACCCGATCCGCTGCTAGCAGCAGCAACGTGCGAGCCGCCCAGCCGGGGCCCGAGGCGCCCGGCTCGTCGTAGGTCTGCCCCGCGATGGTTAGGCTATCCGCACCCGCGGCATAAGGAGGCCCAACACATAGGCAGGCCACAGTGTTGATGTTCACTAAGAAGTGGTCCGAGTGATCACTGGGAAATAAGCACCGT